>CAMLMF010000067.1 GCA_946480995.1 uncultured Bdellovibrio sp.
GGAAAGGCAAAAGGTACCTGCTGCCTTTTGTGCAATTAGCGGGACCCTCTGAAATGGAAAGGGCCCTTGGTGGTTTTATCCTTCCAAGGGCCCACGATATTGCGGCGTATTATCCGTCCTTAAGACGGTCGAGGAGAGCCGCTCTCTCTCTTAATAATTCATACAAACGCCAAGGTTTGAGCCTTGGAGTACTTGGCGGCACGTCGCCCCTGCGCCACAAGTATTTCCTTGGTCCAAAAGGCAGCTCTGAGTGAGGGTTCTCGTGCAGCGGCCATTTGTTGCACCCGCGATGTTTGAAACTTGGGGAATATTGATGGTTGTCTGAGGTGCGGCACCGGCATAACTCCAGCCCCATTGCATCGAGTAGTAATAACCCTCATAAGGCTGCAAAAGTTGTGTGTTCACACAGCCTAAACCGTAAGAAGCATTGTACACAGGCTGGTAACCGCCAGGGCAGTTACAAAAGCCATATTGTGCAAATTGATTGGTGTAATCGTAAGCATAAGTATAAAGGCCTGGATAAGGAATGAAGCCATACGACTGAGCGTACTGAGTGTTATTGCAGTAAGCGCTGCCGTTAATACAGCTCATGCTTAGCGGAGTGATCACCGTCGTCGTGTTTCCGCCATTGCCATTGTCGCTGCCTTGGCAAGCCGCCAGGCACAGTGCAAAGATGAAAAGAATCAACTTGTTCATGAAAAACTCCTTCACATGATCATTCAACACTGGGTTTTATTCCAAGTTCCGTGCCTTAAGCTCAAGTGACGAAGTACGTCTAATTTTGAGAAGGCTGCAAAAAATCCAAAAGGGGTGCCCTTTTTAGTCACCCTGCGCCGCAAAAGAGTTCTCAAAGGCCCGGGCCTCCGTTACCCTAAAGGGACCTACCAAGGAGTGGAAGATGAAATACATTGGATGTTTAAGTGCTTTTCTGTTTGTGCTTTCTGCGGGTGCCGCTGTGCCAGTGCAGAAAACAAAACCCACCTCTGCTGCGAAAATTTTGGCGGGTGAGGGAGTCAGTTTCGGTGGTGTCGCAGGGAAGGGTTTTACCCTGATGGATATTCGTCGCACGGCTGATGCAAAGAAAAAAGTAGAGCGTATCGTGATTGATGTCGGTGACATGAACGGCGCAGCTTTGCGTGGCAAACCAGGATATTATTTTGCGGAGCTAAAAAAGAATCCACAGCGTTTGGTTATCGATTTTTCACAAATGCCCAGTGCGCGTTTGGATCAGGATAAAATTGCCGAACGCCTTAAAGGCTCTTTGGCAGTCACAAATTCTTCTTTAAGTTTAGATCCGGTGGATAATTCTTTGAATCTGACTTTTGATTTGAAAAAGAACACCAAAGTGCGTGTGTACCAAGTGGCTGGCAACAAAGCGACTAGCAAAGTGGTCGTGGATCTTTTGGCCGAGTAGCACCCGATGAAGTGTTTTTGGGGACTTCTTTTTTTACTGACACCACTGGCAACTCAAGCCCGCGTTTTCAATATCGATAAGGAAACGGCTGCCGCGTATTTTATGATGACCGGTGCTGGTTCGCAGATGGGAACGAATGCCCTTAACGGTGAAAGTGGCGCGGGGGTCACCTTTAGCGGCGGCACAAACTATAACTATTCGGGCGAGTTCGGCTTTTTATATTCTCGCCCTTATATCAGTCTGCGTTTTGGTTTGGAAATTTTTAAGCCGTCACTTTTAAATTCCGGCGCGACAAGCGGTGGGACGGATCTGTATTCAGCCCAAAGTGATATCATGGGGTTCGCACCGAAAGTTTCTTTAGAGGTGAATCTGAATCGCGGCGGCAGCTATCGTTCATTTATTGCGCTGATGGCGGGCGCGGCTAGCATGACGATGAAAAATGATTATGTGCTGACGGCGGCAGGGCAAAGTGCTTACCCCGGAGTCGTGGATCACAGCATTGAAGCCAAGGGCAGTGCCACGTTAATGGCGGCGACTTTAGGATATGAAGGATTGCTTACAGATACGACGACGATCTTTATTGAGTTCGGTTATCGCCAATTAAAATTTGAAAGTTTAAAATACACCAAAGACGTCACCACTTTTTCGGGCGCAAAGGTCAGTGGGGATGCCTTGCTGAATGCTGCAGGCAATCCGCGCAGTTTGGATTTTTCTGGCGGCTTTATCGGCTTGGGCTTCCGATTCTTTTTGTAAACTTCTTAATCTAATTTCGTTTTCACTTCTTCACTGGCAGTGACATGGCTTTCGATGGCTTTTCTTGCCACGTCACCTGTAATGCCAACCCATTCAGGGAAGAAAAACATAAATACTAAATAAACCACAAAAGAAACAATCGCGACCATAGCAATGCCGAAGATGATCCAGTTTTCCATAAGCTCCACCTATCGTTAAGGTTAGTATAGCCGGACAGGGCTTTTAGGGATAGGGACCTAGTTCTTTAAAAATAGCATAAACTTCCCACATTATATGAATTTCTGATAAAGTACGAAAGAGCCCCTAGGAGAAACATCATGGCCCGATCGACATTGCAGAAGCTTTACCCCATGCAGGATTTTGGCGTGGTACCAAGTTTACAGACGCCTTTGCGTATTCAGCGCTTCGAAGACCGACTGCAGCCGCTCGTGCCCTTTCCCCATAAGCACAACTTTTATCACCTGGTGATTGTGACGGCGGGTCGGGGTTGGCATGAGATCGACTTTCACCGCTATCCCTTAGAAAAAGGCCGCGTTTATTTTATGAAACCCGCGCAAGTCCATGCGTGGGTGGTAGATAAGGGCAGTCGCGGTTATGTCATAGAGTTTGAAGAAAACATTTTGAGTCTGCATCCATCATTTGCCACGGTTTTGCAGCAAGTGGTGCAGACCTTGCCCGACAGTTTTGTGTTGAATACTTCGGCCTTTAACAAAGTGAAAGATGACTGCGAAGTTCTCTTAGCAGAGTACGTGGAAAAACCTGCAAGTTACGAAATCTCTTTAACGATGTTGTTATTTTTATTGTTGCTGAATTTTTCCCGTTTAGAAAAAAAACGCCAAGTTCCCTTTATGGGGAATTCTTTTGCCCAGAAGTTTTTCATGTTACTTGAGGAAAACTTTCGGTCCCAGCATGAGGTGGCCTTTTACGCAAAAAAGCTCAATATGACTGCGAAAGCATTGACTATGAAATTGCACCGTCTTACGGGGAAAGCCGCGCGCACGTTGATTTTGGAAAGAGCTCTGTTAGAAAGCAAACGGTTGCTTGCGTACTCGGACCTATCGATCGAACAGATTGCTGAAGTCCTAGGTTATACGGATGCGAACTATTTTGCGCGCTATTTTAGGTCGAAAGTTCGTAAAACACCCTCGGCCTTTCGGCAGCAGGCAAAGAAGGTCCTTTAGAGCGAAAGTGTCTCGTTTTGAAACTTTAGAAGTCCTGCTTTTTTGCCGATAAATTATCCATGCAAATTCTACGAACCAAGAGATTTAAGCTATTTATGCTTTTTGCGTTGGGGTTGTCTGCTTGTTCAGACGTGAATCCCACCGTAACTCTTTTGCGTTCGATCGATGGCTTTGAATTTGAAAACTCTGCGATTGTTACTTCAAGTCTTAGTTCAATTCCGCTGAAAGCGAACTGCTCTTCGTTAATTACGGGTGTTGAGCTGAGCTTTGACGGGGGCACGACTTGGCTCACAGCTAATAGCTATGACTCTTCAGCTAAGCAAGGTTGCGAAGGCGGATCCTTCAATGTGACGATCTCTAATGCCAAAGCGCCTGTGAACGCAATGACCTTGACCAGTGGTCAAATCTTGACGGTAAAGTTTCGTGCGCAACCGAAAGTTGGAAATTTTATTTATCGTGACGTGACTGTGAAATATTCTCCGTCGACGCCGATCAAACAAGAAGTTTTGGTTGGTTCTCACGTGCAGTCGGGCGGAGGTTTGGTGTTGCGTGGTCGTGCTCGCTCACAGCAGCAGCACACAGCCCTTGGTGGATCTTTTGTGATGAAGGGACGGATCGTACAATGAGATACTTCATTTTTTTCCTGACTCTTCTTTTTGTTTCAGCAGAAGCGGCTGCAGTTTCAGCATCGCCGGGATCTTTATTTACTTATGAAGGTGTTTTAACTGATACAGTCGGAACGCCGATTACGACTTCGCAAAGTGTGAAGTTTCAAGTCTTAGCTGGTTCTTGCGTCGTGTACGAAGAAACGCAGAATATTGTTCCAGGCTCTGAAGGCGAGTTCAGCGTTGTTGTTGGGGCCGGTACCAGAACTGATTCCACAACAAATACGGCGGATCGCATTTTTGCTTCTGCGGGAACAGTGGAGTGCTCAGGTGCAGCAAGCATTTCTGTTTCCGGTTTTGGCAATCGCTCTTTGCGTGTGACGGTAGGGGCCACAACTTTAAGTCCCGATGTCACACTAGGAAATGTCCCTTCGGCCATTAATGCACAAAAGTTGGCGGACAAAGGGCCTCAAGATTTTGTGAATGTAAACGCTTCGTCAGGTGTCACGCAAACAAACGTGGAAAGTATTTTTAATCGTTTTACGAAGCTGGATGCTCTTTTAAATAATTTAAACGCAAGTTCCGGAACTTTCACCGGCAATATCACTGGCAACGCCGCGACAGCCACGGTGGCGAATAGTTTAAGTGGGACATTGGCTATCGCAAACGGCGGAACAGGTGCAACCACGGCGGCGGCAGCGCGCACAACCTTAGGCTTAGCTGCCATTGCCAGTTCAGGTTCTGCAGCGGATCTTGCCTCGGGTATTGTGCCTTCAGCGCGCTTGGGGACGGGCACGGCGGATGGGACAACATATTTGCGCGGTGATGGAACTTGGGCTGTACCCAGCGGTGGTGGCAGTGGCGATATCACAGATGTCCTTGCTGGCACGGGCTTGAGTGGTGGCGGTACCACGGGCTCGGTGACTTTAAATTTATCTAATGTTGGAACTGCCGGAAGTTATTATAAAGTGACAACGGATGCTCAGGGGCGCGTCGTTTCGGGAATCTCAGCCCTTGCGACAGGGGATATTCCTGTTTTAGATGCAAGTAAGATTGCTTCCGGTGTCTTTGCCGACAATTTAATTCCTAATATTTCTGTGGATAAAATTGCTAGCGGCAGTACGAAATATTTTAATTATAAACCCAATGGTCTCACTTGCGCTGCTGGCGATGTGTTGAAATATGATCTCAGTCTTAACGCCGGTAACGGTGGCTGGAAGTGTGCGACCGATGATTCGGGCACTGGTTTAACTGCCATGAGCGGAGACATCGGGGGATGGAGTAATGCCGCCGTTGTTCAGCGAATCAATGGAGTGAACGTAGCACAGGCTTCTGCGCCTGATGATCAGAAATTTTTGAAATATATTAATGGTTCAGGATGGCAACCCCACTATGTCAAGCTTTCAGAACTGCGCAATAATACTGGAATTGGAACGGCATTTAACACGGCTTCGTGTACGGCCGCGCAGACTTTGGTTTGGAGTTCTATAGCCGATCAGTTTTCTTGCCAAAATATACAGTTGGGTCTTGGGCAAATTACCGGTTCTTCGGACTTAGTTGTCAACGGTGGTAATGCAATCGCTGGTGGAATGCTCATAGGTCAAACCAGTGCCGACGGTCTTGCATTGATCACGAACAATCAAAGTCGCCTTTCAATTACATCTTCAGGAAGATTTGGATTCAATGTTGGGACACCTTTTTACGACTTGGACATTGGTGGGCCTAGTGGAGTTTCAAGAACAGTTTTCTTAAGTACATCAAGTGATACAGTCGATCAGGCGTCGCGTTTTTTAGGGTACAAGAAAACAGCATCCAACGGATATTCACCCGCGGGACATGAACTTGTCGCTTTCGGCTCTAACCGTTCAGGCTTAGCTGGAGAAACTGCTGGAATGGTTGTGATGTCCAGTGAAGCTCACACGGGTTCTGCCGCAGGATCAAAGCTTGATTTTAGAGTGATTCCTTATGGTGTCCTTGGTTCCGTGTCAGCCATGAGTATTGAAAGCAATGGTTACGTGGGGGTATCTCTGGATACAAATTCTCCGATATCTCCCTTGGACGTGGGTGGAAGTATAAGTATTCGCAAAGCTTCAGACAAAACCATATTAGTGGGCAGTCTGGGGTATGCGTCTACGGGCAATGTGTTTCAGGTTCTTGCCAGTCCGAATTTGGATGGCTTAAAACTGGCTGCTGCGAAAACGGGAGCACCGATTATATTTTCTACGAATGGTACCGATGAAAAAATGCGTATTCTGTCAGATGGAAAAGTTGGAATCGGCACGACGACTCCGCAAGTGACATTGGATGTTGCTGGGCAAATGCGCCTGGCAAAGCTCAGCTCAGCCCCGGCATGTAATACGTCTACTGATGGAGCCATTGCCCTGACCAGTCAGTATATAACGTGCGTCTGTAAAGGCACTCCTGGCACTTGGGTAAAAACTAATGATGGTATTTCCACATGTACGTGGTAACCGTTTTAAGTTAAGACTCTTTCATTTCAAAATAAGACTTCCCTCGGCAAAAATTCCTTCATTCTTACTTTTTTGTTAAACTATTAACTATAGGTAATATTGGAAGGACGTTTATGAGAAACCCGATGCTCGTTTTCTCTCTCATTTTGTGCGTTTCGTTAGTAACAAATGCCAAGGTATCAGATCAGGACAATCGATATCAAAGGGGCCTTTTAAAAAAGATCTCCTGCAAATTTTCAGGAATAACGCGCACGCCGACGGGTCCGTCGCTGGGAGTGGTAGAGTTCGCAGATCCTGATCAGACGGTGTGTGATCCGTTATCTGACAATGCCAGTTCGTCGCCTGAAAAGGGATTGTTAGCGAAGTTGATTCTGCAAAGCCCGGCTATGCCCGCGAAAATTTCCAGTGTGATGGATTTTTATAACTATGGCGAAAAACTTTCTCAGAATATTTACTTTGCTGACGTCAATGTGCCAACGCGGGCCTTTACCAAGGGCTTTGCCAATCAAAGTGGGGACGTCTTGGTGGACAAGAATGGCGAAAAGCTGATTGAAAATTTCGCCTTAGAATATTCTTCGCTTTTAAAGCTAAAAGAAGGTGATAAAGAAGGCCATTACGAAATTGCCTCTTTGTCAGATGATGGCGCGCGGATTTTTATTAAAGAAAACGATCAGTGGAATGAGCTGATTAACAATGATGGCACGCATGCAACAAGAATGGGCTGTCCTTATCGCACGGTGAACATGACCAGGGATTCCGAAATCCCGGTGAAGATTTTGTATTACCAGGGGCCGCGCTATCACATTTCAAATGTGTTGTTGTGGAAGCATCATAAAAAAGCGCAAGTGTGGAAGAAGCCTTCCAATCATTCCTTCTGTGGTGTCAGCAGTAACAATTTCTTTTTTAGCTCTAAGCACGATAAGAAAACCCTCGCCATGCGCCACCTCGAAGCGCAAGGTTGGAGTGTCGTAGCTGCGGATAACTATCGTATGCCTGCACAGCAACCCAACCCGTGCGTGGAAGAGGACTTAAAGCTGTCAGACTTTATTGTTTCGTCGGCCCAAGCACCCAATGCTACGCTGACATGGAAGACCAATGTCCCAGCGAACAGCCGACTTAGAATTATCAATGTGTATACTGGAGAAGAAATTTTGACGGCGGTGGACAGTGCGCTGGTCACAGACCACGTTGCCAACGTCAGTGGTCTGGTGCGAGGAATTTATTATCAAGTGGAAGCGATTTCCGTCGACGCCAAAGGTCGCGAAGTGAAAAGCGCATTAATTAATCTGCTGCCTTAGTAAAGGCTGTCGATTTGTGTTTTGAATCTTTGATCGACCACTTTTCTTTTCACTTTTAAAGAGGGCGTCAATTCGCCGCCCTCAATGGTGAACTCATTGGGCAGAATCAAATATTTTTTTATGCTTTCATAGCTTGCCAGCTGTGAGTTGGCTTCTGCCACGGCTTTGCGTACGATATCTTGAACTAGCGGTGTGCTAATCAACGATGCCCAGTCACTAAAGCGTACATTTTTTTCTTTGGCCAAGTTTTCAACGGTCACACGATCTAAGGTCACTAAGGCGACGATGTATTTCTTTTGATCACCATGGATGTGTGCGTGGGCGATATAAGGGCACAGTTTTAAAAGGCCCTCAAGGCGTTGTGGCGCCACGTATTTGCCCCCGGCTGTTTTGATAAGGTCCTTCTTGCGATCGGTGATTTTAAGGTCACCACCGCTTAAGATTTCACCAATATCCCCTGTGTGAAACCATCCGTCCGTAAAGACTTCTTGGGTTTCTTGTGGATTATTATAGTACTCTTTCATGACCTTATTGCTTTTTACCAGAATCTCGCCGTCATCGGCGATCTTCAGCTTCACTTCGCCGATCGGACGTCCGACGCTGCCAAAGCGATAATTAAACGGAGTGTTCACCGTGATAGCCGCTGTTGTTTCGGTCAGGCCATAGCCCTCAAGAATTAGAACTCCGGCCGAATGAAAAAATGTTGAAATGTCCTTAGGGATCGGAGCGCCACCGCTGATTGCAAAGCGCAAACGGCCGCCAAAGGCGTCAGTGATTTTGCTTAAGACTAATTTTTTAGCCAACTCATGTTGTAACAAAATTTCCAAAGGAATGGTTTGGCCACTCATTTTGAATTCGCCAACTTTTTCACCTACGGACAGAGCCCATTTAAAAAGTTTTAGTTTTAGTGGTTGAGTTTGGATTTGCGCCCAAATCGCCGCATAAATTTTTTCAAAGATGCGAGGAACTGAAACTAAAAAGGTCGGCTGCACTTCCACCAAGTTGCTGCGGATTTTTTCTAAACTTTCTGCATAAGCCATGGTGTGGCCAATATACAAATGCCCCCAGTGTTCAATGCGTCCGAGAATATGCGCATAGGGCAGAAAGCTTAAAGACGTGTCTTTTTCCGTCGCTCCACACAGCGGAAAGGATTCTGAAACCTCACTGTAGGCTTGCAAGTGGGTGAGGACGACGCCCTTTGGGCGTCCCGTTGTGCCGGACGTGTAAAGAATTGTGGCTGTGTCTTCTGGTTGAAGAGTTGCACAAATCTTTTCAAATTGCTCGGGATGTTTGACGAGATAGTCTTGCCCCGCTTTGTAAAGCTGTGACCAAGTGACGACTTCAGCGCTGGGACTGGTATTTTCAAAGACCAGCACCTTTTCAATTTTCGGGCACTGGTCTTGTACTGATTCAAATATTTTTAAAGGTCCACGAGTTTCGCAAATTAAAAATCTTGCGGCACAGTTGTTCAGAATATACTCGACATCTTCGGCCGTATTATTTTGATAAATAGGGACAGTGATGGCTTTAATCCCGAAGATCGCAAGGTCTGTGACGGACCATTCATAGCGAGTGTTGGCCATAATCGCCACGCGGTCGCCTTCGTTAATTCCTAATGACAAAAGGGCAGAGCCAATTGTTTCAACGTCTTTATAG
>CAMLMF010000068.1 GCA_946480995.1 uncultured Bdellovibrio sp.
CTGCCACGGCGTGGTTTGTGCGTGGCGGTTCTTTGCGAAATGTCAGTGCTTCTATTTTGTTGTATCACGCAGAGCTCGACACTTTGACGACCACCTGGCAAGCGCAGTTAGTTCAAGACTATGTTCATGATAAAACCAAGTTGAAAATGGTTTGTGTTAAAGGGGCAGGACACTATTCATTTCTGTGTCCGTTTCCAGCAGAAATGAAATCTCCGAATTTTCCTCCGTCTGTGGATCCTGAAGGATTTGATCGCGAAGCTTTTCACGTCACGATGAATGAAGAGATCAAAGATTTTCTAAAAGAAAAATTTAAATGAGTATTACGATTTCCAGAATTCTTCATGCGGGTTACGTTTTGCAATGCGCAGGAACGTGCATAGCCTTTGATACGATTTTTGAAAATCCTTTCAGTAAAAACTGCCACGCTTTTCCACCAATTCAGTTTGATTATGAAAAAATCAAACAGCTGAATTTTTCGGCGGTGTTTATTTCGCACTTTCATGATGATCACTGTTCGCTAGAAAGTTTGAATTATTTGGACCGTGCAACGCCGATATATATTTACTGCCTATTTGAAGAACTCATCGCTTGGATTAAAGAGATGGGCTTTAAAGAAGTTCATGCCTTGGATTTAAATGTTCCAATTCAGGTGGGTTCTTTTGAAGTCATTCCGCGCCGAGCACTTGATGCTGACGTAGATTCTTTATTTCAAATCAAAGCGGCAGGTTTAAATATCTTAAATGTCGTGGATTCGTGGATCGACGAGGACACGCTAAATCTTTTAAAAGGCCAAGCCCCTTGGGATTTTATTATGTGGCCCTTTCAAACGATGCGGGAACTTGAGGTGATTAGTCCCTTGCGGGCAGAGCCATCTTCGGCAGAAATTCCTGCAGAGTGGGTCGATCAATTAAAAATGCTTCAGCCGCGCTTTTTAGTTCCTAGCTCTTGCCAGTTTAAGCAGGAAGCATGGTCGTGGTATAACAACGCCTTCTTCCCGATTTCCTATAAGGCTTTTAGCAAACAAGTGAAGTCGGTATTACCGCAAACAGAAGTGGTGCGCTTGGATCCCGGTGTTGGTGTAAGTTTGTCAGCGACAGAACTGAAATCGGCAGAGCCTTTGCCCTGGATTATTCCTTTAGCACCTGCGGGATTGGATTACGAATATATTAAAGACTTAAAGCCGCCAGGCACGGCAAGTGTCGCAGCAAATTTCCCCGCATTAAATGCTCAGCAAACGGCGCGGGTGATGGACTATTGTACGACAGCACTTAAAGAAAAATATGAAGCGATGGAAATTCCTGACGATTCATACTTTTTAAAACCGCGAGTTTGGAAGTTGTCTTTATATCCTCAGCAAGGGGAAGCGACGCATTTTTTCTATCGTATTCATAAAAATAAAATAGAACTGTTGTCGTCCCCAAGTGCAGACTTCGCTTGGCTGACCGAGGTGCCGATTTTTAAGGTGTGGAATTCTTTGGAAGCTGGGGAAACCCTGACATCCATGTATATGCGTATCAATGACGTCTATTTTTCTTCACAGATAGAAAAAGAGTTAGAGCTTGTTGATATCGCCGAAGACCCGTTGATTCGTTGTCTTTTTAACGGGGTGTTCGGCACTTATCAAAAAGCCCAATTAGAAAGTCTAAAAGCGCGTCACTACCAAAGCCCTTGATCTGCCAGAATTTCTTTTGTTAAAGCTTTCGCGCGGGGACCACCATAGTTGCCCACTTCGTTGGGTGTTAGGTCCTTAAAATTTGTGACTGCGATATATTCTTGGTTATCGTTCTGAATATGCGCAATAAACCAACCAAAATGAACCTTGTGTTCTTTGTCGTAAAAGTTCGAACCGGTTTTGCCATTGAGTTTAAACCCCTTAGGTGAGGTTTCAAGATAGGTGATATCCCGTGTAAGCTGCATAGACCGTTCAGACACTGGCAGTTTGTTTTGCCAAAGAGCTTTCATAAATTCGACTTGTTCGTAGGCAGAAATTTTTAAGCCTGATTTTTTGCTGGGGGCTTCCAACCATGCCTGCTTGATCCCGGCGGAAAGATCTTTATTTCCATAGTTAAAGTCATTTAAGTATTTCTGAAATTTCTTTTTGCCCAGTTTTGGCGTGATTCGCTGGGAATACCACACCACAGAGTCGCGCATCCATGTCTGCGCCGTATGATCTTTGTTCGCCGCTTCGCGCACGTCTTTAACGCCATTCCATTTAAAGACTGTATTTTCATCTTTTAAGACTTTCGCATCAAAGGCCATAACTGCCAAAGGTACTTTAAAAGTTGAACAAGCAGGGAAGCGTTCTTTGCAGACGTCTGCATTGATTACTTTTTCAAAAGCTCCCGTTTTAACGTTATAAAGAAGAAAGCAGCCTTGAATGTCGGAAAAGTAGTTTTTTTCTGCGGCGGCAGTCGGTGCTGTCTTGGTTCCCGCGCAGCCCAGTGTAAATGAAAGAAACAATGCCATTGTTAGTGATTTGAACATATAAAGATCCTGCAGATGTTGTGGTTCAAGGTTTTATAAGTAAAACTATACTGAATATACAGAAGGAATGCCAAATGCTTTACCGCTTTCAAATAGAACTGTCAGATGTCGATCGCGGCGTGTATGAGACTTTGGATTTCCGCGCAGCCTTACATCCTTCAGAGGCGGCGCCTTATTTATTAAGCCGTGTCCTAGCTTATGCATTGACCTATCAAGAAGGGTTAGAGTTTTCTCCCGGAGGCTTAGCAGATCCTGAAACTCCGGCCTTAAGAATTTTAGGAAATTTGAATACGATCGATTTGTGGATTGAGATCGGCAATCCCTCTGCGCGCAAATTGCACAAAGCTGGCAAGTCTGCGAAAAAAGTGATGGTCTTTACCTACAAGAACCCAGAAGTTCTTTTAGCAGAAATTCGCGGCAATGAAGTTCATCGCGCTAACGAAATCGTGATTTTCGCCTTTGAACCAAAATTTTTAGATGAATTAAGCGAGCACTTAGAGAAAAACAATCGCTGGTCGCTGTTAGTACAGCAAGGTCACCTGGATGTGAATATCGGTGACCTGACTGTAGCGACAGATGTTAAAAACCCGCAGTTAAATTAACCGCGGCGTTTTGGTGCTGACTTAGAAAACGATTTTCCACCGGGCTTAGCAAATGACTTCGCTGAAGTTTTTGCCGCCGGTTTTGCCGAGAACTTTCCGGCTGTCTTTCCTGCTGATTTCGCGGCAGGCTTTCCCGCAAATTTTCCGTCTGGTTTGCCAGTCGGTTTGCCAAAAGATTTCCCAGCAAACTTGCCCGTAGGCTTAGTCGCTACGTCTTCTTTCGCAGTATACTTATTTGAGGGCTTAGAGCTTGGCGTGATTGAAGCTTTGCCAGTCACAGTTTTACCTTTAGCGGCTTTTGCCCTGTCGTTCGCGTAAGAATTGTATTTTGAAGAATCGCGCTCTTCAGGAACTTTACGTCCTTCGATTTGCGCAATCAAACGCTCGTCACGCTCCGTGACCAAGTTGATCACTGTGCCGGTGCGACCTGCACGAGCCGTACGACCTGCTCTGTGGATGTAGTTTTCTTTTTGCTTTGGTAAGTGATAGTTGATGACGCGGTCGACATTCTGAATATCTAAACCACGGCCGGCAAGATCTGTTGCGACTAACAGCTTAACCTTGCCTTCAGAAAATCTTTTTAAGTTCGTACGACGTTCATTTTTTTCCATTTCGCCACGGTAAATGACATTTTCATAGCCGTTGTCAGATAATGCTTTGGCTAGCTTGTCACATTGTTCGCGTGTGTTGGTGAATAAGATAGTTCCGCCCTCAACCTTTTCGGCTAAGATTTTTTCTAGCAACGGCCAGCGTTCGCCATCTTTGACGATGCGATTTTTGGTAACAAGCGTTTTAACTGTCTTACCGCTGCCTGAACTGCGAAACACCTCTGCACCAGCGAAGATGCCATTGATCAACTCTTGAACTGCCGGCGAGATCGTCGCGGAATAAAGGGCCATTTGCAGATCTTTAGGACACGCATAATAAATCTTATTTGAATCCGGCAAGAACCCTTGATCCATCATTTGATCGGCTTCGTCAAAAATCAGAATGCGCACGTCGTTCATGTTGATCGCATCCATGTCCATCATTTGCACTAAGCGACCTGGTGTTGCTAATAGAATTTCAAATGCGCCGGAAGTATTGCGCAAAGCTTGCTCCATGGCCATTCCGCCCAGGGCTGTGCGCACGCGCAAGCGAGTGTCATGGGTCAGGCTTTTAAAAACCTTAGATACTTGTTCGCCCAATTCGCGGGTTGGCACCATCACGATCGCGCGGGGGGAAGAATCGTTTTCAACGGCCTCGCCCTGATCTTCTAAAGTTTTTAGGATGTGCAAAACGGGTAAAGCATAGGCCAAAGTTTTACCACTGCCTGTTTCGGCAACACCGACGACAGATTGTCCACCCATGATTAAAGGGATGGTGTTGTTTTGAATTTCAGTGGGTTTTGTCATTTTAAGACTTTTAAGAGTTTTTTGCAGAGATGCCATTAAGCCGTAGTCGGAGAAAGTGCTCATACCGAGAAGTGTCCTTACCAGAGAATGATTGATTTCCGGCACTGTATACTTTTTGTCGTAAAAAGCCCTATGAAAATCGTTATAAGACCCTAATATTTTTGAATATTCTAAAATTTTTACCCACAAATGCCACAGTCTGATTCAAATCGTCCCCAAGGGGCGTGTCCTCCTCGTTTTTAAGTCTGCGGCGAACCCTTTATATTCTTTCGTTCTGTGTGTTTCTTCTAATATGATAACTCCATGGAATTGAAAAATCTTTGGGCGAATATTTCACCCGACGCGAAAAAACAGTTCGAATCTGCAGCTATCAAAATCACCTTACGTCGAGGCGAAAGCGCCTATCGTCAGGGCGATTTGCCGAGGGGAATTTACTTTATTGAACAAGGCCTGATGGGACTGAATCTTTTAGGGGCCGCTTCAGGACGAGAACACCTGATGCGTTTTTTTCGTCAGGGACAGTTTTTTGGACATCGGGCTCTTTTTTCTGAAGAAGGCTATCATGGTTCGGCCGTTGCCTTGGAAACAACTCAATTAAAATTAGTTCCTAAAGAAACAATCTTATCGGTGATCGACAAGGACCCTGAATTGTTGCGGGACGTGGTCAAAGTTTTGTCCAAAGAACTGCGTCGCTGTGAAACCAATCAAGTGATGATTTTAGAAAATCAAATCCTAGAAAGAACTGCCCAGGCTTTGATTTATTTGAAGGACCTGCATCCAGAACACAATTGGACTCGTCAGGAAATCGCGAATTTTTGTGCCAGCACCGCGTCCACCGTGATTAAGGCCATGGCTGAGCTTGAGGATTTGGGACTGATACGTCAGGAAGGGCGAGTTATCCATGTCTTAGATCGAGAAGGTCTTATCGCATTACAGGACCGGGGCAGCTAAAAAAAGAGGATTTTGTGTTCCAGCCCATCATTGTTGGGTGGTTTTATATGCAATTATAGGTGCATGGAAACTTCGATTAAAACGGTTAAGTTAACATGTGAACAAGTTTATAATATCTGGGCGACAGAGCCTGAACTTATACAGATATTAGATTTTCGGTCCCGCACAGAGTTTTCTAAGTTTCACATTCCAGGGGCAAAGAATCTTTCGTTAGCGGAAGCATCCTTAGCCCTTAAAAATCTTCAGAAAAAACTCGCTGTCATTATTGTACAGCCGGAAAATGAAGAGACCATAGAGCAACACTTAGGACCGAGTGATGCCTATGTGATAATGACTCAGTGTCAGCGCTGGCCCCAGTTGCAACAGCCTGTGGCCGGACATGGGATCCAGGCAACAATTTTAGATTTTCAAAAGATTAAAGGAGCAGATATGAAGAACGACATCATTTTCCATCAATTGTTTGAACCAGAGTCTTCTACTTATACCTATATCATCGCAGATAAAAAAACTAAAGAAGCCGCGATCATTGATCCTGTCTTAGAAACAGTCGAAAGAGATCTTAAGCTGATTGAAGAGTTGGGACTAAAGCTTATGTACACTTTAGATACCCATGTCCACGCTGATCACATCACAGGTTCTGGAATCATTAAAGAAAGAACTGGGGCGAAGGTCGCTTTAAGTGGCGAGGTGCGTGTGCCCACTGTTGATATTCCACTGGAAGACGGGCAAGAGCTTCTTTTGGGGGACAAAAAAATAAAAGCCATAGAAACGCCAGGCCACACTAACACATGCATGACATTTTCATTCGAAGGAATGGTGTTTACAGGTGATGCCTTGTTAATTCGTGGTTGCGGCAGAACAGACTTTCAACAGGGCTCTTCTGCGAAATTGTACGATAGTGTGCATGAAAAACTTTTTGCTCTGCCTGATGATACTATCGTGTACCCGGGCCACGATTATCGTGGACAGACATCGTCAACTATTGGTGCCGAAAAACAGTTCAATCCGCGTTTGGGTTCAACAAGAAGCAAAGAAGAGTTTGTTAAAATCATGGCAGAACTTAAGTTGGTTCATCCCAAAAAAATTCATTTGGCAGTGCCCGCAAATTTAGCGGGGGGCTTGGTGAGCAGTTCGTTGGTGATGCGCCCGCAGGTCGTTGACGGAATTCCAGAAGTGACTTGTCAGGATGTGGACCACTGCTTGAACACTCACAAAGAAGCCAAAGTTCGTCTGATTGATGTGCGCAATCCGGATGAGTTCGTGGGTGAATACGGTCACATTAAAAACGCCGAACTTGTCGTGCTTGGTCCTGACTTGACTCGATTCTTAAAGGAGGGAAACCGCGATGAAGAAATCGTATTCATTTGTCGCAGCGGTGGTCGTTCGGGATCGGCAACGGAGGAGAGTTTAAAATTGGGTTATAAACACACCATGAACATGGTCGGCGGGATGATCCGCTGGAATGCCTTGGGCTTACCTGTGGAGAGAAACTAATGAATCCAGATTGGCTAAATGCCCTTTGGGGCGGAATCATTATAGGACTTTCAGTGTCGTTGATGTTGCTTTTAAATGGGCGAGTTACGGGCATCAGCGGAATTATTAACGGAGCTCTGGCGCCAGTAAAGGGCGACACTGCATGGAGACTGCTTTTTATCTTGGGTCTTTTCTTAGGTGGTCTTGTTTTAAAATTTCTAAATCCTGAAGTGTTTTCGGGAAGTCTGCCTACGGGAATTGGTACGACGGTTGTGGCCGGGCTCTTGGTGGGATTTGGAACTATCATGGGTAGTGGCTGCACAAGTGGTCATGGAGTGTGTGGCATCAGCCGCTTGTCACTGCGATCGATAGTGGCCACGGTTTCGTTTATTGGTGCCGGTGTTGCCGCAGTTTTCTTCTTTAAAAGTTTAGGAGTTTTACCATGAAAAATGGCTTAGCTGCTTTGCTTGTAGGATTTATTTTTGCCCTAGGCTTGGGGATTTCTGGCATGACTCAGCCGCAGAAGGTTGTGGGCTTTCTGGATATTTTCGGGGCTTGGGATCCGTCACTAATTTTTGTGATGGCGGGGGCTATCGCTGTTCACATTGTCACCTACAAGTTGATTCGCAAAAGGTCGTCGCCTTTATTGTCAGCGCAATGGCATGTGCCGACAAAAAAAGAAATTACACCGGCCTTGATTATGGGATCGTTGTTGTTCGGAGTAGGTTGGGGGCTGGCGGGTTTTTGTCCCGGACCTGCGATGACGTCTTTAGCAAGTTTTGAATTAAAACCATTTGTGTTTGTCTTAAGCATGCTAGCGGGAATGTTTATTTTCCGACTGCTGGATAAGAAAATTCAATTTAAAAAGTGAGATGTCTATGGAAGTGTACGGTTATATCGCAGCAATATTTATGGGTCTTTCCTTAGGTTTGATTGGCGGCGGTGGATCTATTTTAACCGTACCCATCCTGGTGTATTTATTTGCGATCAATCCGGTGCTGGCAACGGCTTATTCTTTATTTGTCGTGGGCCTTACAGCTTTGGTCGGAGGACTTTTTTATTTACGCAAAGGAGCCGTTGATATTAAAACGGGTTTTATCTTTGCCGTGCCCAGCTTTATCGGAGTGTATTTAACTCGCGCTTTTGTTGTGCCAAATCTTCCGGACCCCGTATTTTCTTTCTCGTCCTTTACAGTTTCTAAGTCTTTATTAATTATGTTGGTGTTTGCCGTGTTGATGGTCGTCGCATCGTTGTCGATGATTCGCACCAAGGAGACGAAGCCTTCGAAAAAAGCCCTGTCGCTTTCGCAGCGTGTGGCTTTGATTTCTTTGGAGGGATTTGTCGTCGGAGGAGTGACCGGATTTGTCGGGGCCGGTGGCGGATTCTTGATTATTCCGGCCTTAGTTATTTTAGTGGGAATGCCCATGCGAATCGCCGTGGGAACTTCATTATTCATTATCGCAGCAAAATCATTGATTGGTTTTCTGGGGGATATCCAGCAACATATCCAAGTGAATTGGCAGCTGTTGCTGACCATTTCTGGAATTGCGATTGCGGGTTTGATATTGGGGCTATTTCTTTCTAAAAGAGTTTCGGAAAAGTCTTTAAAAAAAGTTTTCGGATTTTTTGTTTTGGCCATGGGAACTTTTATTCTTATCGACCAAATTAAGGGACATTTTTAATGTTGAAGTTTTTAAAAGCGCACGGTTTGAATCTTGTTTTGCTTGTAGGTGTCCTTTACTTTTTGTCTGGACGACTGCCGGGGATAGTGGATCTTTACCGTTTAGAGGGGCAGCCTGCAGCAACCAGTCAGGTCGTGGATTTGGCTACGGGAAGCCCCATGCCTTTGCCTTTTATGGAAAAGAAAGTTTTAGTTTTTTGGGCCACGTGGTGTGGGCCATGCAAGGTGGAGTTAGCGCGCATTAATAAGCTGATTGAAAATGGCGACATTCCTGGGGAATCCGTTGTGGCCGTTTCAGTCAAAGAAAATGCGCAGCTTGTAGCAGATTTTGTAAAACAGAATAACTATCTTTTTAAGGTCGCTTTAGATGAGTCCGGTCAAGCGGCGCAACTTTATCACGTGACAGCCACTCCGACTATTTACTTCATCGATGAATCTGGTAAAACGGAATGGGTGACCCAGGGATTAAGTCCCAGTTTAGAAATTCGTTTGAAGGGATTTCTAAACTAAGTCTTTTCAGGTGTAGTAAAGGCGCAAAGATGATTCAGCAAATTTCTAAAGCACAAGCCCGTGCCTTGTGGATGCGCGCACAGGGTTTAAATCAAAGAACTCCCTTTGGAAAAGGGCCTGGTGCTACTCGTAAAGCCGTGGAGCATTTAGGTTATGTGCAAATCGACACCATCAGTGTGATTGAACGCTGTCATCATCACATTCTGTTCAC
>CAMLMF010000069.1 GCA_946480995.1 uncultured Bdellovibrio sp.
AGAGTTAAACTCTGCTTCGACCCATGCCGAATATTTTTCTTCCCATTCGTTGCTCCACTTTTGAGTATCTACCCAAACGGCTGCTGAAGCTGCCTGCACACCTAATGTCAAAAGCATCATTGAAGCTGCTTTAGTTACACTATTTAATTTCACGAGAAACCTCCTGATTGATTCGTCGGTGAATATACACAGACAAAAAAATCGTTGGGATTTTTTCTGACGCAGCTGAATTCTTGAAACAACTGATCACTAGTTTGTCGCGAAAAAAATACTGAGAAAAATGTACCGGATTTTAGAGGGAAAATACTTCATCTTCATTCGTGAAATCAAAACTAGATGCAAAAGAAGAAAAAAGGCCTCCCACAGATGCGTGAGAGGCCATATATATTGGTGACATTTCGTGCCGAGAGGGCAGGAATTTTTTTCATGGTTTTTGCGCTATAAAGGCGAAAAACATGCCTTACTTTTCAGAGCTTAAGTAGCGAATCAGGTCAATATCCGGCGGTTGCGCGATCCCTGCCCCCGGTTTCGGTCCGGTTAATTCCTCTAGTGAAAAGTCCATTCGCGCATCGTAACGACGTTCCCACTGGTAGCGCAGCCATCTTTCGCGACGATACCATTCCATTTTATTTTCATCCCCCTGGCAAGAGGCCAGCTCTTGAGCTAAACTTGCACCCCAGCGCAATTCCACGCAGTGATACGGATCAAAACTAAGATCAAACAACCGCGTACGGGCCGTCTCTATATTAAGAGGAACACTTTGCCCCTGCGAATTTTTATAAGCGAACTGACAAGCCCGGGCTTCGCTTTCATAAACACTCAACAAGTCCGCCGCAAGATTACCACCATTATATATAATGCCTGGATCATGGGCGCGCTGCCGTTTGATGAGCTGCCTTGACTGCGCCAGCAAATCCATGAACGCCACTTTTAAACGAGCATCCCGGGCAGGAGAGGCATATTCTTCCCACTCCCCTTCTGTCCCATAAATATTCGCGGGCAACCTTGGCGGATGGGCTTTGCGATCAATACCTGCGCGAATACCGACATCCACCGCCACCACCCGATCCTTTAAGCTGGTACAGATATCTGCGACGTTTTGGCGCATGTCATTGAGTGGATCGATTTTCAGATCCCCGCGTGCCACGGCCAAACGCAGGTATTCATAGTAATCAAATTGGACTCCGCGGAAAAAGAATTGGCCTTTTTGCCAATCTCCTTGGGGATCTGGGCGATTGCCATAAAACTGCTCCAGACTGAAATGCCTAAGCTGGGCATTGCGTACGCCCACGATACGACCACCGTAAAATTCTCCGGCACTGTTCCGTGCCGCGTTTTCTAATCGCAAAGGACGAAAGTTTTTAAAGCCCGCTCCTTGATAAGGAAAACTGCGCGTAAACTTGGGAGTATACATGCCCGAGGTCAAAGTATTGTCAGGATGCGAGTCGATATAAAAAATTCGACCATCATCAGTAACTTTATAAATGATCGCGACGTGCCCATTGGGATCATAGATAACAGTCCCCGGGCGAATCGCCTCACGGTTTAAAGCCACTGGATAAAAATCTGTAAAGTAAGATCCCTCTTCTGCGCCCAGCACTCGGAATGAAGCCGACCATACCGAATCGACCAAGGAGCTATTTAGAATCTCAACAGCATTAAATCCCCCGCTGCGGCCGGGGACTAAACTGTAGCGGCCTGTCACATAGTTGCCAAACTTTGTGTAGCGCACGTCTTTGTTGTCACCCGCCTGGCGCGGACTGACATCGTTTTGAAAGGAAAATGGCAAGTCATTTTTCCACGCGAAGTAACCCCGCAAGTAATACGGCAAGTCCGCACAATCGGCAAAAAGACGAAGGTTGGCGGGATCCGTTCCCGCATACATATTCGCAGGACTTTGCAGGCACTTGTCCACGTGCGTGCATTCCCGCTTTTCTACGGATTCGCCCAAACGTGTGATGAATTGCGCAAAGTTTTGTTCATCTTGTTCCGTCCATTCTGTTCGTGTGATTTTCCAGCGCGCACTTTGTGCCTGGGTTGCCCCCGAGATAAGAATAAAACCAAGAGCCAATATAAGTCCTCGTGCAAGCATGCATCCTCCTGCTGTATATTTCTGTCGCAAAAAAGAATGTTAGGAAAAGCGGAGGGATTCTGTCATCACACGGAATTTTAATGTGCCGAAGGACACGCTTTGACACGGACAGTATTGCAAATCCGCCAGACAGAAATGACTCTAGGTTATGCAAAAATCACAGACTGTCACCATTGTCGGCGCCTCGGGCCTTGTCGGATCAGAACTTCTGCAAATCTTAGGTTACATCGATGAAATTTCGGCGATCAAAGTCGTTACCCGGTCGCCAGTCGGCAAGATGATGCCACAAATGGAAAATATCATTCTGAATTTCGATAAGCTCGGCGATTACGCGGACACGCTGAAAGCAGACATCTTTGTTTGCTGTTTGGGTTCGACGATAAAAAAGGCCGGCAGCCAAGAGGCCTTTAAAAAAGTCGACCTGGACTATGTCGTCAACTTTGCCAAAGTCGCCGAAGCTGTCGGCGCGAAAAAGTTTTTAGTTGTTTCGGCAATGGGTGCCAATCCCGAATCTAAAATTTTCTATAATCGTGTTAAAGGCGAAATGGAAAAGGCGCTGAAGGATTTAAAAATCCCGCAGATTGAAATCTTCCGTCCATCTTTGATTTTAGGTGAACGAAAAGAAAAGCGCGCGGGTGAAGAGTGGGGGCAACGTTTAAGTCCCTTCGTGAATAAAATTTTAGTTGGACCTTTGCGCAAATATCGCGGCATCACCGCGAAGGATATCGCCAAGGCCATGGCCATTGCGATCTTGAATTTTCAAGCAGGCTTTTACGTTTATGATTCCGAGCAGATTCAGCATATTGCCGACCAGACTCACGCCCGGTAGTTACTGAAACAAGGAGTCTACGAATTCCTGCGAAGAGAACGTGCGCAGATCTTGGATTCTTTCACCGACGCCAATTAATTTAATTGGAATTTGCAGTTCTTGCGCCAAGCCCACGGCCACGCCCCCTTTTGCTGTGCCATCCATCTTAGTGAGGATTGCGCCAGTCAAAGTTAAAGCGTTGTGGAATTCTTTCGCCTGTAACAAAGCGTTTTGGCCAGAGTTCGCATCAAGAACGATCAATGTTTCGTGCGGAGCTTCAGGAATAACCTTCGTCATCACACGTTTCATCTTTTTGATTTCTTCCATCAAGTTCGCTTGCGTGTGCAGGCGGCCTGCGGTGTCGACGATCACAACGTCATAATTTTGCGCTTTACCCTTGGCAACGGCATCAAACGCCACAGCACTTGGATCAGTCACACCTTCGGGCGAAAAGATTTCGACTTGCGCGCGATCGGTCCATACTTTTAGTTGGCCACCGGCTGCGGCACGGAAGGTGTCGCCGGCTGCGACTAAAACTTTTTTACCTTGGCTGGCAAGCTGAGAAGAAATTTTTCCGATCGAAGTTGTTTTGCCTGCGCCATTGACTCCGACAATCATCAAAACTGTTGGGCCCGCTTTGGCGAATTGAATTTTTGATAAGATGTCTGGAGTTGCCTCTACCGAATGCGAACCCGCGAAGATGTTTTTGATTTCTTCTTTTAAAGCTTCGCGCACAGTTTCGTAATCCGCGCGCTCTTTGCGTGAAAGCTTATCTTCGATTGCACCCATCAATCTTTGCACTGTCGTCGGGCCTAAATCGCTTGTGTAAAGAATCTCTTCGATCTCTTCAAGGTGCTTATTGTTGGAATCCCCTTTGAACAAACTGCGAATACGACCGAAAAGATTTTCTTCGGTTTTCTTTAACGCCTCTTTAAGATCAACATCTTTTTCTGGTGCGGGAGTTGCTGCCACCGTGGCAGCAGGTTTTGCAGCCGGTGCTGATGTGGCAACTGCTGTTTCCGTCGAAGAAGCTCCGGCGAATTCTGTGACTTTTTCTTTGGACTCTGTCGCTGCCGTTGACAGATCTCTTTTAGCTTCGTGTTCTAAAGCCAGCTTATCCTGCTTGCGTGCATTTTTAATGACGCCAATAAAGATCACGCCAAAAATAACGGTGAAAAGAACGGCGGCGAGAATAAAAAGAATTTCGATTTGCTGCGAGTGCCCCGGTGACATCATATGACCTCCGAACCTGTTTGACGCTAAAAGTCCTGTAAAAACAACCCTATGTAACCCATTTTAAGGCTATAAACCAGATGATTCTTAAGCTGTTTCACGCCCAGAAACACTGTTTCACAAAGTGATTTGACCGCTTCTCGGGGGCGCGATAACTAATGGCCTATGGAAGAAATGAACCTCCCCCACTTTGAAAATGCGACTCAGCTGTTACAGGATGAGCTGACGCAACGGAAGCAGCGCAACCCACGCTATTCGTTGCGGGCCTTTGCTCAGAACTTGGGCATCAGCCCTGCGCAACTATCCCAGCTACTTTCCGGAAAAAGAACTTACACCCCAGAAATGGTGAGTCAAATCGCCAAGGGCCTGCATCTTTCACCGGAACAAGAACGTTACCTTTTAACGCAAACGATTTTAGGCAAGTCCCAGCCCCTCCCAAGCGAAGTGGACAAGCGCCAACTGATCGAAGATGAATTCCGCATGATTTCAGATTGGTATCACTTTGCAATTTTAAGTCTTAGCAAAATTAAAAATGCTAAGACGGATCCTTTCTGGATTTCGGATCGCCTGGGTATCACTGTAGTTGAGGCACGCGAAGCATTAGATCGTCTGCGCCGTTTAAAAATCATTGATGACGGAAAAGTATTAAAACAGATCGCGGCGCCACTAAATGCTGCGTCAGAAATACCTTCGCGCGCGATTCAGGGTTATCACCATCAGGTTTTAAATATGGCTATTGAAAAGCTGCCCGTAACACCGCTTAATAAACGCGATTATTCAGCGATCACGTTTGCGGCAGATCCTGCAAAGATTCCCGAAGCGCGCAAGATGATTGAAAGTTTTCAAGATCGCCTTTCGGAGTTTTTGCAAACTCCGAATGCCAAAGAAGTTTTTATTATGTCATGTCAGTTATTTTCTTTAGAGAGGAACTCCCTTTGAAAAAGTCACTATTAGCTTTATGCCTTATGGTCTCTGCTTGCGCATCCAAAGAACTGCCAGTCAGCGGGCGTTTGGTTTCTAAAACAAGTTCGGCGAACATGACGGCCACTGCGCAAGTCATTAACGAATACTCAGATGACTATAACATTCTTTTACAAATTAATTTCCAAAGCCACGATGGCCGCTGGGTCCGCGTGGAAAAAGCAGAGTTGGATCTTTCAAGCTCTGATGGGGCTCCTTTTAATATTATTGTGGGCAAAGACCTTGTGACATGGGCTGAGGCGAAAGCTGAAGAAAAACGTATGAAGACACACAACCAAAGTGTCACCACAATGGGTGTCGCCCTGGCCGGAGGAGCTTTGGCCATTGCTGGGATTCTTAGTGACAGCAAAGAGCTGACAGCCGCGGGAGCTGCGACTTATGCCGGTGCTGCAGGGTATTCGACCTATGCAGGATATAAAGAACTGCAAGGCAATGCCCAAGGGGTTAAACAAGTTCCAGAAACACACCTATATTCACCTTTCAGCGTGCCATCGATGGCTTTAGTGAAACGTTGGGTCTTAATAAATGCACCGACAGGCCGTATTGGTCGAGTTGCAAAATTAAAGTTAACAACAGTTGAAGGTGAAACTTTCACCTATCATCTGAATCTAACCCCTTCTGTGGCGAACTAATATGAAACGATTTGTACTACTCACTTTTCTTTTCAGCACTTATGCTTTTGCCAGCGGCAATCGCGTAGGTAACGGCGGCAACGTTGTCACCTGCACAGATAAAACAGAACTTTTAGATTTTGTTGAATCTAATTTACCTTTGATGACTGCAAAGCCTGAGCACTCTTACAAAGAAATCATTGCAGAGGTCTTAACGAATTTAAAACGTTTAAGCCCATTGCAAGCGGAACAGTACACACGCAGAGCCGCGCTTTTTGCTGACGACACTGAATTTAAAACCGGAATTTCTTTGCTCAGCGTGCCTGATTCAAAGCATGTCTTTAAACCCGAAGACACGAATTGCGAAGTACGCCAGATTGCCATTCGCCGCAATGAAGCCTCGGTTGTGACAAAACGCTTCGTGATCGATGAAAAGTTATGGAAGAAACTTTCTGAACGCGACAAAGCAGGTCTTGTTTTGCATGAGATTATCTATGAGCATTTATTTAAATTAGGCGAAGACGATTCTGTAAAAGCCCGCTCTATCAATGCTTACATCTTTAGTGATAAAGCATTTCAAGAGGGGCCAGAAACATATTGGAAAATGATTAAAGACTTTAAGCTGCCGATTTATCGCTAATATCCTGGGGGAGTTTTTCCTCCCCTAAGCATTTTTCGATATCCACTAACATCACCATCCCGACATCCAACTTACCGATTCCTACAACATAGTTTTTTTCTTGCTGTTGCACCGGGGTCGGATCAATATTTTCACTATCTAAATTAATCACCGAGCTGACCGAATCCACGATCACACCGATTTGTCCCCCCGATGTCTCTACGACAATCGTGCAGGTCTCTTTGGTCACATCGCTGGGCGGAAGCTGCATGCGCAGGCGCAGAGTCACCACCGGAATGACTTTCCCGCGCAAGTTCATGACCCCGGCCACATAGGAGGGAGCTTCGGGAACACTTGTGATTTCGCTGATCCGGTTGATTTCTCGGATCGCGCTAATCTGAATGCCGTAATTTTGTTTGTTGATCGAAAATGTTAAATATTGATTCGTCATTCTCGCTCCTAAAAGCCGGCTGCAGTGCCGACTTTTCTGTCATCGGCGTCATCCATCGGCAGCATGCTTTCAAACTCTTTTTTGTGCTTAGTCACGGCCGGTTTCACAAACTGCTTAACGACGGCCACTTTTTTCGGTTTGCGTGACACCGTTTTTTCGTTGCCATGTCCTGCACCTAAAATCAAGGTGTGTAAGTCACCTGCAAGATCCGCCAATGTCACCGCTTGCGCTGACATTTCTTCCGAAGAAGCTGCTACTTCTTCTGATGAAGCCGCATTGCCTTGGGTTGCTTGGTCAAGCTGATTCATCGCCTTAGAAATCTGCTCTAATCCTGAGGCTTGTTCTTGGCTGGCTACAGAAATTTCGCTGTTGAGATCCGAAACTTTTTTAACGGAGTTCACGATATCTTTTAAGACCGTTCCGCTTTGGCTGGCCACTCGGGCACCACTTTCACTTTGTGACACGTTGTCTTGGATAAGAGTCGTAATATCTTTGGCCGCGGCAGCACTTCGCTGCGCCAAGTTTCTAACTGCTTCAGCAACCACGGCAAAGCCTTTTCCTTGTTCGCCAGCGCGGGCCGCTTCGACTGCGGCATTCAAGGCCAAAAGATTTGTCTGGAATGCAATATCATCGATGACAGTGATGATTTCTTCGATCTTTTTAGAACCGCTGGCAATACCTTCCATCGCCCCAATCAGCTTCGTGATTTCACGTTCGCCTTGTTCTGCTGACTCTCGTGATTTTTGCGACAAAGCATTGGCTTCTTTAGCGTGATCCGCATTCAATTTAACCATACTTGAAAGCTCTTCGATAGACGCGACAGTTTCTTCAAGCGAAGCTGCTGCTTCAGAAGATCCTGCTGACAATTGCTGGCTGGCCGCTGACAACTGAGCCCCCGAAGCAGATGTTTGATCAGCGGAACTAGCAATGTCACCACCGATGCGACCTAAAGTACCCGCTAAAGAATTCGCGAACAAAAAGCCAATTAAAGAGGAGAAAATAAAACCGGCAGCAATTGTCAGGCCGACGAATGTTTCCCCGCGACTGGAGGTCTCTGCGGCTAAGGCCTTGGATTTTTTCACTTCGTCTTCATGGAAAGTCAAAAGTGTATCTAAGGAATTCACATGCGCACGACGAGCCGTCGTCACGCCTTCATCAAGCATCTTTTTTACCTTATCCTCGGTACCCTGTTCACCGACGATTTTCATGACTTCTTGCGTTTCTGCGATGTAACTCTTCCAGGCTGCTTCGACGTTATTAAACAAAGCCTCTTCGCCCGGCAGGAACGGAACCTCTAAGTATTTTTTTGTAAAGTCCGCATAGATGGCTATGGACTCTTTATAGTCATTTTTGTACTTTTCAAGTTCATCTGGAGTTTTAGCCATTGTAGCACGTAACATGGTGCGATTCACTTCTTGTGCACGATAACGAACGCGCCCCAAAGTTTGAACATTTGGTAAATTTTGATTAGCAATAACATTATAGATACCGACCACGTTGCGGTTGGAATACCAGCCGATACCACCAACAACCAATAATAACATTGATATCCCGACAAATGCGGTTATCATCTTCATCTTCAAGCTCAGCTTCGCGAACATTTTCTTTCCTCTTTCTATTTTTGTTTTTTTGAATTTGCCGGTAGGTACCCCATGGTGGACTTATACCGTAAACACGAAGCGATTATCGGAGGACTCCTCAGATCCTAAAGGCTGAATAAGAATATTGTTTGTATTTTGACAAAAAAGAAAATGGACGAAAGTTACTTCAAGAACTCTGAGATCTCGACTCGAAAGGCGACGGCTAGCTTGTGCAAGGTATACAGACTCGGCGAATGGCTGCCCGCTTCTAAGCGCTGATAGTTGCGCAAATCAAAGCCATGGTCTTCCATACTTCGTTGGGAATACCCTTTGGCTTTGCGGACTCTTTTAATGTTGTCCGCGATGCGTTTTAATAATTTATCGTACTTAACTTCAGTAGATGCCACCTAAATATTTTTATATCTACGGTAAAATTGTACCAGTGGTGTTTTTATACCGTATCTTAGTCGAGTCTAAGTCTATGACTTAAAAAGGACGCGACGAGATTCGCGTTTCGCTTTCACAGTGCGCTTTGCATCTGACGTGACTTGGGGTCGATTTGAAGACCTCTTGATTATTTTATGTGACGATTTTTTTAAGACAGGGAACGACGTTCATCCTAAGATGGTTCATCAGCGGCAGCGGCAGAAGGACTTCTTGTTCTTTCGATTTATTATTTAATTCGCGCAGTAAGTTCAGAAAGACAGATGTTCGACATGTAGTTCATAGAGTTGTGTTCAATTCCATTAACCACATCATCTAAAAGCTTCCCCATGTTGCAGCTGACAACACATTGTTTCGATGCCTCTTTATCTGGAGTCGCAATTAATTTTTTATCGCAGCAAACAGCCGCATAGATATCTTTTAAGGAAATCTCTTTCGGTGATTTTGCTAGCTTCACACCGCCAGATTTTCCTTTAAACGACT
>CAMLMF010000070.1 GCA_946480995.1 uncultured Bdellovibrio sp.
CAAAATCTTTCTTCAGTTTGGATTAACTCAAACCTTTTTGAAAAGTATCCGTCGGCCAAAGATCGAGCGCTTTTAATTTTACATGAAATCGTAATGGGCATTCGCCTGATGAAACTTAAAAGTGCCTTAGATAACTGCTATTCAGAAATTGCCCTTGTCGGCTTAAATCCCGAGCGTCGCGCAGAACACAATAAGTTGCGTGATGCCTGTGCTTTAAAATACGGGTTACAGAGTGGTGGCCCCGGTGTCATCAATACATCTTTGGGAAAAATTGAACTTAGCAAAGAAGATTACGACAATATTCGTGAGCTTGTCGTACATTTAAGTGCACAATCTGAAAATCTTTCGCAGAGCCAATTAGATGCCTGGTTGACGGATAAATCTTTTAGAAAATACTAATATTCAAACCAATCGATATTCAAACAGCGCACGACTTCCGATTTTGAGGGAATAACTTTGGCATTAATTTTTTCAACAAAAGTCGGTAACTCCTGCCGAATCCAGCTGGCGACCTCATCGGATAGCGCCATCGGTGCTGAATAATAAAAATCTTCGTCGCGGATTTGATGCAATTTGCTGGTCGCCTGAATGCGCCAGTTCTGCAGCTGCCTAGCTGCTAGCGGTGACGATGTGGGTAAATGCGTGCGCGCAGGGCCTAGCTTCAATTTATTTTTTTCTTCAATTAATAAATTTTGCTCAATCAGAAAATCAAGAATCTTTTGGACATGGTTTCTAGGCAAGTTTAAACGCGTGGCCAAGGCCTCTACATTGTTGAATTTTCCAGTGTCAGCCAACATCCGCACGCCCTGATAAACCCAGCTAGACACAAAGATCATTTTTGCGTCATCGTTCAACTCATTCACCTTCACGCGATTTTCTAGCTTCTTCATTTTTTCTTGGCGTTGTTTGATTTGCCTTAACAAACGCGTACTCAGTTTATGGCTGCCGGCTCGGCCATAATCGACCAGCAGAAAGAAATAGTCCGTTTCTTCTTCTTCCATATTAAGATAGTCACAAAGTTCAGAAGCCAACTCCAAATTCAGATGTTTGTCGCCCTTAAAAACCTGACTGATCATTGTCGTAGAAATTCCCAATGCTTGGGCGCAACGACGATATTCACCGAAACCTTGGCGCGGTTGATTTTCAACCCACTCGTTAAAGAACTTTTTGTAATCGTGATATTGGAAGACTGAAACCGACATAAGATTATTAACTAATTAGTTAACAATTTCGTCAACTTATTTACATAAACCCTTTGTCCTTTTGATACAAAGGAAGCAGGTACCTTTTGGCCCTGTCAAAAATATTGTCATAGCGAGTTTTCATGGTGAGGGGTTCGGGCTTGCCTCTGTGAAAGGGCGGGGGTACTTCTTGCCCTTCGAAAAATGGATCTGTAAGGAGTAAAAGCATGAAAGCATTTATCGTATCTATGATGGTGGTTGCAGCAGCAACTGTAGCAAATGCAGCTAGTTTCGTTGAATCTGCTGATGGCGCCCAAGAAGTTGAATACATCACTTGGTGCCAAGGTAACACAGTTGTTGGTTTGACTGAAAAAGGCGAAATTTACGCTGTTGCAAACTGTGAAGAACAAGCTTTGGTTTGCAAAACTACAAAAAAACCTTTGGTTGGTAAAACTGTAGTTTCTGCTTCTTGTAAAGCTCAGTAGTCGGCAACGATTCCCGCACCGATAATGTTCGAACTGAAATCCAGGTCCTCATTAAAGGTTTTAAGATAGCGGTAATCTAACGACACCCACAAATTCGCGATACCGTATTCCGAACGCAATGTGAATGCGGTATCTCGATTCATCGCTGTAATATTAAGTAACATTCCTGCAGCGGCATAACCACCTGGTGTTCCCACCACTGATGGCGATTTACCATCATCACGGAATTCAGCAACACCCATATATGTTCCGCCCCCGGCAACATAAGGTGCGATCCACTGACGAGACATCCACTCTAATCGATAAACCAAACCGACGTTTAACGGGATCGCTGCGAATGTGTATTTCTCTTTCGGAGTTTTCCCGTCAGCAGGCGGAGTCACAAAGCGCCCCGTGCCGTTTGCCAGCAAAACGCCAAAACCTGCCTGTACACCCAACTTACCAAATCCGGTAAATGGTTGCCATTCATAGTCGAACATAAACACAGGCTGCTGCCCCTTAGAATACATCATTTCAAATGTAGTCCCATCGGCTGCGGTGATCTTTGGAGGATCCATTACACCAAAACGGAACGCGCCCGTATTGTTAAACTTCCCGCTGTCTTTGGTTTTGTAAATGTAAGATCCGTCTTTAGTGATCGCGATCAAACCTTTTGCTGCCAAAGGATGCTCGATGTATTTTACACCACCCTTTTTGGGATCATGCGGGCTTCGGCCAGCACTCTTTTGTACGGGACGACGGGCTGGAGCAATGGGTTCTGCAGGAATCACTGCGGGCTCTTCAGCAACAGGGACGACCAAGGCATCTTCCTTCAGAAGATCATCAACTCCTTCAGTGCCCTTCATCTGCTGGTCATTTAAGTTCACAGTTTCAGGTTGCACGGGGCTGTTGTCTTCGAATTCGTTGTCTTCTTGAATGTAAGGAGCTTCTTGCGGAGCAGACTCTTGCGCGTTTGCATGAAATGCGATCAAGGCTAAAGCGACGATAAGGTATTTACTAAAAGGAATCATAGCTCACCCTTAAATCTTTTGCCTAAAAATACGCGGCGATAAAGTTCGTACATAGATGCAGCTGCACCAACCATGATCAAAAGAGTAAACCACAAACCGATTTCAACACTCATGCGGGCAAAAAGAAGTAATGGCCATAAAGCGGCACGAACCACCATCTTAGCCTCTTCATTTTCAGAGATCAGATGGGCATAATAAGGACTGTATTTGTAATATGTTTTTACGAAAGCGCGCCCTAAAGGGTTGCTGAGCAAAAATTCATTTCTGAAATCACGAAAGCTTTGTACCTCTGGTGCCATTTCACTGCCAAAAGCAGCGGTCGCGATAAAACACTTCTTATTATCCAACAAACCAATCACTTCAGAAGGCGTCGCACACATCTGATCCGTCGTGACCCCACCTGTGGTGCCTGGAAGTGGCGTGTAGTAAGAAATGATTCCCGTCGTATCTTGATTGGCCATGACTGTACAATAGCGCTTACCATTGGTCAGACCTGTGATGCGATTGTCAGCCACCGGAGGATCCGCAGCTTTATTCACACTTAGATTGACCATCTCGGACTGATTAGACAACGTGTTCACGATATCCATATCACTCATCGACCCGGTCGTGTCTGCGGCCGTGAAAAAAACTAAATTTGTGTATTCGATTCCCGTGATACCTGTCGCCACTTTTTCGGCAGCGATCGCTAATTCATCGGCGTAAAGTTTTCCGTCACCGGGATACGCTTGAAAATGACAGAAGCCGCTATTAACCGCTGCTGCAGCCGTGTTGCAATCCGTATAGAACCAGCCCACGCCTTCGGTGGCAGTATCAATATGACGAGTATTTACGTAAACGCTGACCGTTTCAGACGTTGTGGCACCATTCACTGTTGTATCTATTCCAATGACAACTTCTTTGTTTGGGATGTTGGCAGTACAGTTGGTATCGGAACCTAGCTCATTACACAACTGACCCCATGGAAGTTGTGTCACTAAAACGTTTCCACCAGATTCTACGGTTTGTACAAAAGAGGTGATCTTGTTGTTATCAACTTTAATATAAGGACTAGGAGATGTCCCCGCCGCCCCGGTAAATTGGGTACGGATCGTTAATATCAAACTTGGGTAAGCATTGTTTTTATTGCATGGAGCGAACTTGGGGCCCCCAGCAGAATCGCCGACACAGCTATTACAAGTATTAGTTAGATTGCCACCATCTGTGCAGGTCCCAGCAAATCCACCGTATATTTTTGGCTTTGTCAGTTCAGACAGGTCCGTACGCGAAGCACCCGAGACAGAAATCAAAGTCATCGCAGCCATTGCTGGTGAGGAAATGGTGACGCCTGCGAAAACCCAAAGGGCTTTAGCGACAAAAGATTTCTGAGTTCCAATCCATGGAAATAGAGTCATCCCCTAATCGAACCATGCTAAGGTCTGGATGTCAAAAAAAGCAGCTTAGCAGGACCTAGGTCGACCCTAAGTCCCTTATATTGATCTAAAAGAAGATTTGTTCAGCGATTTGAATACCGTTTAAGGCCGCACCCTTACGGATATTGTCAGAAACAACCCACATCATCCACATATTCGGATTTTCAGGGTCGCGATGGACTCGGCCCACATAGACTGGATCTTTGCCAGAAACATCGCGTGCCAACGGATAAACGCTTTTCTTTGGTTCGTCTTGTACAACGATGCCAGCAAAACCAGACAGCGCTGACATCACTTCATCGCGCGATACGGCTTTATTTAAAGTGACCCAGACTGATTCACTGTGCGCGTTCAATGCGGGAATACGAACCGTGAACGCCGATACTTTTAATTTCTGCTGACCTAAGATCTTGCGTGTTTCGCTCATGATCTTTACTTCTTCACTGCAGAAACCTTCGTCATTGAATGAACCGATTTGCGGGATGCAGTTAAAAAGAATTGTGTGCGGGAATGTTTTAGTCGCTTGTTCGGCTTTGCTGTGATTGGAAGTTTGTTCCAGCAATTCGTCATAGCCACCTTGGCCAGCGCCGCTTACTGCTTGATAAGTGCTAACACGCACTTCTTCTAAACCAAAACGATCTGCCAATGGTTTTAAAGCCACCACCAATTGAATCGTTGAACAGTTGGGATTAGCAATAATCTGAGGACGAGAATCTTTCGTCACCAAGTGACCGTTCACTTCAGGAACAATCAATACCGTGTTCGGATCCATACGGAAGGCAGCGGAGTTATCAATCGCGAAAGCGCCGGCCTGCACTGCTTTGGGTGCCCACTCTTTGGAAATGTCATCGCCTGACGAAAAGAACACCAGGTCTAAGCCATCGAAACAGCCTTCTTTTAAAACAGCCACAGGCCATGACTGACCCTGCAATTCGATTTTTTTTCCAAGGGAGTTTTCAGAGGCAAAAGGACGCAACTCCGCGATCGGGAATTGACGCTCTTCTAAGATATTCATGAACGTTTGGCCGACCATTCCGGTCGCGCCAACGACACCGACTTTAAGTTTTCTTTTCATCTTTCTGGCTCTCTTCTTCCTCTTCTTCAAGGTAAAGATCACTTTCATGAACTTGCGCTGGGGCATATACGCTTGGCTTGATCTTGCGGATATTTTTACCCAGCTTGAACACACCAAACACCGCACCTAAAGTTGCATAGGTCATGAATAATACGAAGAGCATGACTTCCGGACGAAGAGCCACGACAACCAACAAACCGACACCTAAAATTAGATAACGGAATGGCAAACGCTCTTTCAAATCTAGATCTTTGAAGCTGCGGAAGCGGAAGTTACTGACCATCACCAGCGCCAACAAGATTGTCATCACTAACAAACCATAGTTACCCATTGGTTCGAGTTCCAAATCTTGGAAAGCTAAAACAGAAGAGGCCACAATACCTGCGGCCATAGGAATTGGCAGACCTTGGAAGTAATTTTTCTCAACGACATTAGCTTGCACGTTAAAGCGCGCCAAGCGCAGGGCTCCGCAAGCTACGAACAAGAAACACGCGACCCAACCCAAACGACCGAAGGGTTGCAACGCCCATAAGAACAACAACACACCTGGCGCCATACCGAAGCTGACTAAGTCACACAATGAATCGTATTCAGCACCGAACTTACTGGTTGAGCGAGTCAAACGCGCCAAACGACCATCAAGTTGGTCAAAAATCGAAGCAACCACAATCGCGTACGCGGCAAATAAGAAGTTACCTTTGATAGATTGAATCACCGCAAAGAAACCGCAGAAAAGGTTTCCCGTGGTCATCAAGTTCGGCAAAATGTAAATGTACATCGCCAAACGCTGTGAGCGTGCATCTTCTGCATCCAATTTATCAATCTGAGTGTCTGTCATTTTATCTCCAGCTATCAGGTGAATAGCCCGGCAAGACTATCCGACATTAGGGAAAAAACCAAAGAAATAAAACAGGATAGACAATCCCACGGCGCTCATCACCGGCAGTGTCAGATTATCATCAAGTTTACCAATGGGAATTAATTCAGCGAAAGCTCCGACCAATCCGGCCAACAAACTTGCTACAATCACGCGATCCAAAGCAAAATCATAATAGAGCAAGTACGCCAGCGTGACCGCAGCGCAAACAAAAAATGCGGCCATAAAACCTTGAATCGATTTATGACCAAAGATTTTATCTTTGCCATACAGAATTCCAAAGTAGCTGGCGATGGGATCAGCAAAAGCTAAAAACAAAAGTGTCAAAGCAACAACGGGACGCGGAAATAAAATGTCGACCAGCAAAACTCCAGAAAGCAAGAACGTGGTCCCAGCAAGCTTCTTCACTTCGCTTTGGCGCATGATGGGTTTAAAGGCGTGTACAGCCCAATCATTGAGGGCCGGATTTTTATGGCGCAAGAAATCGAAGGGAACAAAAAGACACCACGCTGCAACCAGAATAGTCATTGAAACGGCTGGCGGCAGATACACATAGGCAAGGAACATCGAGAAGACTCCCCCCATATGCCAAAATTTTCGAGCATAATGAATGTCCGAACGTTTCTTTAAATCCACTGGTTGAAAAAGCCCTTCAATTATCATCAATTCCTGTCCACAAGGGAGCCACCTTAAAGGCAGAGGAAAAGAATATCAAACCAAATGATGGTACTCTAGCGGATCGCATTAAGACATTGATTTATTTATGTTAAATCTTAGGAGAGCGGACGTGAATGACCTCTTCAACGGGCTTCCCGGAGCGTTCACGATAACGAATCGCAATTTCGTTGTCCCCAGAGCGAAGTTGAATCAGGTCCGTTTGATATTGATCGACACCACTGCTAAAAATCGAAGCGGTATAGCCATTACTTTTATTAACGATTTCGATGTCACCCGTCTTAAAATTTTTCAGACAGTTCTTACCTTGCAGTTGCACATAGCTGCCTTCAACATGCACGTTCACAAGACTTTGCTTTTTGCAGCTCACATCATAGGCCGTCAACATCGCTGGCTTCACGGCATACGGCTCGACACTGGCGATCGAGCGAGCAGGCGAAGAGGCTTGAGCAGGAGCAAGCTCTGACGTCACCAACTCATCGGGCGTCGTTTCTTCGGCCGTCAACGTGTGGAAAGTTGGAATTCCCATAAGGGCTACCAACACCGCCGTAATAACCAAAAAATGTGTGTCTGAAGGCTGACGTTTAAACATAATCCTACATCGGCGCTTCTTGGCAGGACTTTAGCTGTGTCAAAATGGGATAAGTTAACAAGTTCAGACTTTTGTCTTAAGTTTTTCCACATTTCTTCCGTATTTAAGTCTAGTAAATTCGGGGGAAGGTTACTATGGCACAGCGTTTTCTCAAAAGGATCCGAAAAATTCGCCTCCTTTCTGGCCTTATAGTCCTTTCTTTATCCGTTTTAAGTTTTCAAAATTGTGCCCCACAAAAAAAAGCCTGCGACAGTAAGACTACAAATTGTAGCGAAGGCTCCACTTCGAACTCTTCGACCAGTGGAAACTCAAGTGGTAATAGCAGTGGCACTTCGATTTGGGGCAGTCGCCCTTCGGGTTCAAGTGGTGTCAGCATCGGCAGTGGAGGTTCTTCCTCGGGTGGCTCTTCTGGGGGAGGCACTGGTGGCGGCATCGTGATCGGTGGTGGCGGAAGCGGCGGCAGTGGTGGTTCCGGTGGTTCTGGCGGGGGAAGTTCCGGAGGCGGTACCGGCACAGATACGACTTTCCGAATTGTCAAACAACCAGCGACATCCAGTGTAAATGAAAAAGCGTCCTTTACTCTTTCTGTCTCTGTTGCGGGTGGGACTTATCCTTACAGCTATCAATGGTTTAAAGACAACCAAGCCATTTCTAATGGCGCCGGCACTTATGAATCTTACATGAACACAGCCACGTCTTATTCCGTTGAAGGAAATTATCACGTGGTCATCAAAGATAGCGCGGGCCGCAGTTTACAAAGTGCCGTCGCACGAGTCACTATTCAAGAAATTGCGGGCGGCTGTGATGCTGGATCTTATTTTACTTTTACATCCCCTGATTACGACGTCGCTTACAAATACATTCCTGACTATTTTGACAGTGCACGCGGCAAATACCTGCTGCACAAAAGCTATGACACCCAAGGGTTTATATACAATTACCGCAACTACTCGGGCTTGCAAGAGTACAATGTGCCGACGACATTGGCTTATTTAGACAAAACATATATTTCGTGTCGCTCGGCGATTCCGCGCATTCATGAACCTGTGCAAAATCCTGCTTATGACAATGAGTGGGGTTACTATGCACGCTTCAACGATGGTGGAAACTACAAGTATGAAGGCTCCGTAACCTTTGAATGCCGTAACAAAAAACTAAAGTTCTTGTCCAACACTTGCGCTTGGGTGCAATCGGCTCCTCCGCCTGACTGGGGTGGCGGCGGCGGATACTAGCTGATACAAAAAGAGCGCCTTCTCGGCGCTCTTTTTATTTTTATTTCTTATCAATACTGATGGCGAACTTTTTAACTCCGGAACCTTTAACGACGTCTAAGACTCCGACCACTTTTCCGTGGGGCACATCTTTGTCAGCAGAAATAATCGCTTGAACCTCGGCATTCTTCGCGACTTCTTCAAGAGCTTTGGCTTTCACCTGCTCTTCGTCCACGAAGGTCCCATTTAAGTTGATGCGACCATCTGCTGTTAAAGCAATGTTCAATTTACTTGGAGCCGTTTGGTCTCCGCTAGCGGCTTTCGGTAAATTGACGTTAATGGTTGGTTTCATAAACATGGGTGCCGTCACCATGAAGATGATCAGAACCACCAGAATAATATCCACCAAGGGGACAACGTTAATGTCCGCTATGGCTTCGTTGTCACCACTATCACCAAATGCTGCCATGATTACATACCTTTTTTCTTCGCGTAAGCGAGGCAAAGTTCTTTGACACTCTCTAAGCTTTGGAAAATCGATTTCACTTGTTTGCTGTAATAGTTGTAAGCCGCAACCGCAGGGATCGCCACGAAAAGACCTGCAGCAGTTGCTACAAGGGCCATCGAGATACCAGCCATCACCGTTTGTTGGCCCGCTTCAGGCGCTGTCGCCAAATCATTGAACGCCTTCATGATACCTAAAACTGTCCCGAACAAACCAATGTACGGAGCATTCGAACCCACTGTCGCCAAGAAGCCTAAGAA
>CAMLMF010000071.1 GCA_946480995.1 uncultured Bdellovibrio sp.
AAAATCGTAACGGTCCTGGCTATAAGCTTTTCTTCTCTGCTTGCCAACGCGGCGGAAAGAACTGTGAATTGCAAGGCTCAGTATGGAAATCAAGGAACTGCGCAAATCACTGTGCTTCCTGTAGAGGGACGACCTGATCTTGCTGTGATTAAAATGAATCTGGACACATCAGTCGTGGATATTGTTCATCCTCAGGCCGGGCAGATAGTGCATCTTTCTGGATTGATGGTGGCGCAAATCATCCGCGACGGATCTTATATTCTTGCCCAAGGTCAGCTGCACGCAGAGATGGACAGAGGCGCCTTTATCGAGTCGCAAACAGTTCATTTGCAGGGACACATTGATAAAAACGGCTCGATGTTTTTAAGTTTAATGGATAGTGATCGTGTTATTCAGCTAGGCTACGGACTTTTTTTACATTGCAACTAAGCCCGAAATAACTGGCCCCGTGAGTGATTGAATCAAACCTCTGTCTTAGTAATAAAAAACCCACAGTCTGTTAAACCGTGGGTTCAAATAAAACCTAAAAAAGTTCTTTAAGTTAAAACTATTTATCTAGTTCCATCTTCGCAATTGTTTGCAACTGCATGTTTGTCGTTCCTTCATAGATCTGACCGATCTTAGCATCACGCCAGAATTTTTCGACAGGGTATTCTTTTGTGAAGCCGTTGCCGCCGAAAAGATCAATTGCTTTTGAAGTGATTTTTTCTGCAGCACGAGAAGAATACAATTTCGCCATTGCAGCGGCTTCGATGAAGTCTTGGCCCGCGTCTTTAAGACGAGCGGCATTGTACACCATCAAGCGCGCAGCTTCTAGCTCTGTACGCATTTCAGCCAATTGGAATTGCACGCCTTGGAAGTGCGCAATTGGTTTGCCGAATTGCTCGCGACCTTTAACGTAATTCAAAGCGGCTTCGTAAGCACCTTGCGCAATACCGATCATTTGTGCACCGATACCGATACGACCTTCATTTAAAGTCTCGATCGCAATTTTATAACCTTTGCCGACTTCGCCAAGAACATTGGCTTTTGGTACTTCGCAGTTTTCAAACAACAATTCGCAAGTTGAAGAAGCGCGGATACCCAATTTGTCTTCTTTTTTGCCTACTTTGAAACCTGGGAAAGATTTTTCAACGACGAAAGCCGTGATACCTTTATAGCCTTTAGCCATGTCGATATTTGCGAACACGATAAATACGTTGGCCTCTTTGCCATTCGTGATCCACAATTTTGAACCGTTTAGGATGAACTTGTCGCCTTTGTCTTCGGCTTTCAATTTCAAAGCAAAAGCATCAGAACCAGAAGATGATTCAGACAAAGCGTAAGCGCCAACCCATTCCGTGGCCATTTTTCCTAGGTATTTTTCTTTTTGTGCTTCAGTTCCCCATTTAAGGAATGCATTTGTCGTTAACGTATTTTGGACGTCGACAAGAACTGAAACTGAACCGTCAATACGACCGATTTCTTCAACGGCTAAGCACGCCATTGTGAAAGTAGAACCTGCTCCGCCGTATTTTTCTGGAGTTTCAATGCCCATCAAACCCATTTCGAAAAGTTTCTTAACGATCGCAGGATCCATCTCTGCTTTTTCGTCCATGTGTGTCACATGAGGTTTGATTTCAGATTCAGCAAAAGCTCTTACCGCATCACGGAAAGCTGTTTCATCTTCAGAGAGCATAGTGAGTGCTGGTCTAGCATTGGTTACGTCAGACATCGTAGTTCCTTTCAAGATACTTAAACCGTTTAAATGAGTGCTAGGAAAGTATCCGCTTCAAAGAATTTATTCAAGATCTTGGAAAGACGAGAGCTTTTCTCTTAACAACCTGTGTTAGACTGATTGCACTTTATATAAGCAAGTGTTTCGACACACTAGACAAGGGTCTAGGTGTGATTTAGCGTGAGGTGATATGGATTTCGTAGAGATTGGTGCCAAGATTGGCGTTTATTTTATTCCGTTCCTTTTTGCACTCTGTTTTCATGAGTACGCGCATGGCTGGGTCGCACGCTTGCGTGGTGATCGCACCGCGGAGCAAATGGGTCGTCTGACCATGAACCCGATTGCGCACATGGATATGGTGGGTACACTGATCTTGCCTTTGGTTTCAATTCTTTTGGCAACACCGATATTTTTTGGCTGGGCGAAGCCGGTACCGGTAAACACCCGCAATTTAAAAAATCCCCGCGTGGATATGTTTTGGATCGCGTTGGCGGGCCCACTTTCAAATGTTTTATTGGCCTTTGTCGGGGCGATCTTGATTGCTGTGGTACACATTTACTTTAGAGGCTCGGTGTACACTGAGGGCATGATGAAGATTCTTCAGACATTTATCCTGACGAATCTTTTCTTGGCCGTGTTTAATATTTTACCGCTGCATCCGTTGGATGGTGGCAAAGTTTTAGCGCGCTTTTTGCCCGCGCAGTTAAATTATAAATTAGAACAGAATGAACACATCACAAGCATGATTCTGATGGCGCTCGTGCTGACCGGTGCTTTGCGCGTTTTATCTATTCCCGTTTTTTGGGGATACAATCAGCTGATTGATGTGGTTTCCCGGGGGTTTGGGATCTGATGTTGCGCATCAGAATTCTTGCCTGGGGAGTTTAAAGAGTTGTTGAATAATCCACAGCGTCTTGATTGAATCAGCGGCGCTGGGTGTGAAATGGTAAGAGGGGATAACCAATTCATGAGTATTACAGTTCAATTGCCTAAATTTGAAGGACCGTTAGGACTTCTTCTTTATCTTATCCGTAAAGAGGAAATGGATATCATGGACATCAAAGTTCATGAAATCACTAAGCAGTATTTCGAATATATCAAATTGATGAAAGAATTAGATCTTGAAGTGGCCGGCGAATTCGTCGCGATGGCTTCAACTTTGATTCAAATTAAGTCCCGTATGCTTTTGCCTCAATACGGTGAAAACGGCGAGGTCATTGAACAAGAAGACCCGCGCAAAGAACTTGTACAAAAACTTTTAGAATACCAAAAATATCAAGAAGCTTCAAAATTGCTTTATGATCGTCCCTTGGTCGGTCGTGACGTGTGGTTGCGTGGTACGCGTGAATCTTTGGATCAAAAAGAAGAAGAAATTATTTTGGAAGAAAACGCCCTGTTTTCTTTGATCTCAAGTTACCGTCGCATGTTGCGTTCGGTGAAAAAGAAGGTCCATCAGGTGGCGGCAAAGGCGCAGTCCATCGCCAGCCGTGTTTTGGAAATCAAAGATCGTTTGATCGTCGGTCAACGCGTGACTTTGATGGAACTGGTCACGGCAACCGAAGAGCGTGCTCGTCAGTCCCTGATCACATTCTTGTCATTACTAGAACTGGGTAAGATGGGTTTCGTCAGTCTTTATCAGACGGAAGCTTATTCTGATATCTGGGTCGAAACTAAAAAAACTATTGAAACAGACGTTTTGGCTCGCGTGGAAGAATACGACTCTATGCGCGCTGACGAAGTGGCTGCAAAGATGATGGAAGACTCTAAAAAAATCGATCTGGAAGCTGAACTGCAAGCCGAGGCTGAAGAAGCCGCGGCAGCCCAGGCGGCCGAGTCGCCCCAGTTGGCGATGGATTTGGATTTTGTTGAGGGCTCTGTCGAATTTTCTGAAGAGGGTCTAGATTTAAATCTCGACCAAGAGTTAGCCAGTGATGATGAGATCTTGGCTGCAGAAAATGAACTATTTAAAGATGATGTTTCAGAAGTTTAGAGGGAATCATGGCTAGAAAACGCAAACAAAAAGATACATTGATCGAAGAACAATCTGACGTAGCTGTCTTAGAAGCAGACGCGCAAGCGGATGTTGAGATTGAAATCGAAGTTGAAACAGAAAACGATGAATCTGCCATGGAAATGTCTGAAGCTGAAGACGGTATCGAATCAGAAGCTTCGGTTTTCTTGCAAGAGGAAGAAGAATCTGAAGGTTTCTTGCCTGAAGCCAGTGATGATGAAGTTCTTGAAGCGGACAGCGAAGAAAGTGAAGTTTCTGTCGAAGGAACGGAACTAGACAATTTTGACTCGGCTGAAATCGAAGAAGTTGAATTCGTTGAAGAAGAGCGTTTGGAAAGTATCGTTGAAAGTGTTCTTTTCGCGAGCGATCGTCCGGTCAGCTTGGCTTCCCTAAAATTACTATTTAAAGGCACAAATATCCGCACGGATAAGATCCGCAGAGTACTAGATCAATTGGCCGTAGAATACGCCGGTGGACGCCGTGGCGTGACCTTGGAAGAAGTTCCAGGCGGTTACCAATTGCGTACGAAGATCGACAATATGGATTTCCTAAAGCGCACGTTGAAAACACGTCAATTCAAACTTTCAGGTCCAGCTTTAGAAGTTCTTTCAATCGTCGCTTACAAGCAACCAACAGTGAAATTCGAAGTGGATGAAATCCGCGGTGTGGAATCTGGTCACTTGTTGCGTGCTTTGATGGAAAAGAACTTGGTGTCTTTCGAAGGTAAATCAGATCTTCCTGGTCGTCCGATGCAATACGGAACAACCAAAAAATTCCTAGAAATCTTTGGTCTGCGCAGCCTGAAAGAACTTCCGACATTGTCACAAATCGACGAACTTCTGCCAGAAGGTATGGACGAACAGCAAGCTGAAGAAAAACCAACTTTAGCCTCTGTGACAGATTCAATGTCCGAAAACTATGTGGGTTCATACTCTCAAGGCGAAGAAGAGTTGATGAAGATCCAAGAGCAACTTGAAGACATTTCAACTTCGACCAACTTCTTTGAAGAAGAAAAACGTCGCCAAGCTGAAAAACGTGATCAAGAAAAAGCACAAAACATCCGTGATGCCTTGGCTTTCGGAGAACCCGTATCAACTCGTGATGCAAACTGGTTGAAAAAATACGACGAAGCTTTAGCAGCTGGAACGACATTGGTCGCTATTGAGGCTGAGAAAAAAGCATCGTTCATGAATAAATCAGCAGCCACTTCTTCGGAAAGTGTCGATGACGCCATCACAGCGGAAGCGGCCAACGATGGTGAAGCAACAGAAATCGTTGAAGGTTCTGAGGAGACAGAAACTTTGCAAGCATCTGCTGACGAAGCGGGTGAAGAATCTGATCTTGAATCAGAAGAAGTTTCTGATGAATTGGCACAAGCGATCGAATCGTTTGATAACGATGAAGACCTTGATGAAGCTTCTGATGATCAACTTTATGCAGACAATGACGAAGATGAGTCTTCTGAAGATGATGAATTGCCATTCTTAGGAGAGGCTGACGACATTGACAGCGAAGGCGAAGCTTCTGTCTAAGGCTCTGCTGAGTCTGTGGATAGTTTATAATATATTTACGATGTTAGTGATGCCCAACGTAGGAGCTTACTTTGGGCGCGCAACTTCCAAGTTTATCACGCCCTATGCAAACAGCGTGGGACTGAATGCCAGCTGGAATTTCTTTTCTCCAGACCCGGCGCACACCATGTACATTCGCTATCACGTTTACTTTATTGGGCCTGAGGGTGTGGAAACGCAAGAGTCCATCGAAAATTACTTTCCTCTAGAAAAGAACAGCCCCGTTTTAGATCTTTCGCGCAAGCGAGACCTTTATGCCATGCGCTTTATGGTGATTGAACCCAAAAGACTAAAGACTTATTTTGGCCCATGGTTGTGTCGTCAGTATCCGGGGGCTTCGTCCGTTGAAATGGAACACGTGATTGAAACCGTTGCGATGTTGGATCAAGCCGTGACATTTAAATATGAAGACATGCGTGATCTTTCTAAAGAATTAAAATATATGCGCGAAACCTATTCGTGCGACGGGCATGGCGATGAGGTCGAACAATGAAGAAGATCTGGAATTGGTGGGATCACTTCTGGTTTGCACCACAAAATCTTTTAGGCTTGGCTTTTATGCGCATCGTTTTATGTGGAACGATGTTTTACATGTATGCCGTGCGCTTGTTGAATCTGAGCTATTACACGGATGACAGTTGGGTCAAAAAAGAGACGGCTCTTAATGCCATGGTGGAATTATATCGCCCGTTGTTTTCGTGGAACTTCTGGCCGGATGCACTTAATTTACCGATTCATATAGTGCTAGTTGTGCTCTTAGGATTGTTGACCTTAGGTATTGGCGGCCGCTGGTTGATGTGGCTTGCCTGGGTGATCGACATGGGCTTTATTCAGCGCAATTATTCGGTCAACTTTGGGGCTGATATTATTGCGTCGTTGTTGATGTTCTATATGCTTTTCACGCAGTCCTGTGAACGTTTAAGTGTTGTGAATTTGTGGCGTAAGAAAACAAATCATAAAAGCAGCGACATTGTCAGTTCGATGATGATCCGAATGCTGCAGGTGCAGATTTCGGTGATTTATGCTTATACCGGTTGGGAGAAGCTTAAAGGAGCCAGTTGGTGGGATGGCACGGCGTTGTGGAGTGTGATGGCAAATCCACAAATGACCACGATGGATTTTTCGTTTCTGCGCGCAATACCTTGGATTATTCCGATCATTGCCTATCTGACGATCATTTTTGAAATCTATTTCCCAGTGATGGTGATGTGGCAGAAGGTACGCCCTTGGTGGTTATTTATGGGCTTGATGTTCCATATCGGGATCGGCGTTTTTATGGGTCTAGGTCCGTTTGCGGCGACGATGCTGTCGACCTATTTCTTGTTCTTAAGCCCTGCATTTTTAGAAAAAATTGCGGCACAAACTGTCTCAAAACTAGACTCTTTTAAGAAACCCGTTTAGCTCCTAAGCTCCCTCGTTTATCCTAGATAGGTGGGGGATTTATGAAATTATCAGTGGTGAAGTTAACACTTACTTCAGGCTTATTCATTTTGTTGGCGGCCTGCCAGCAGATTTCTAATAATTCCCTTTTGACCGATCAAAAGAGCGACAACTCCACGCATGCCCTAGATAAGACCCCAAAAGTCGAAGAACTTTATTTAAAGTCTTACACCGCATCTATTCAGGCGACGAACTTAGACAAGGTTGAAGTGGCGGGTGAGTGTTATGTTTCAACATTTCCTCGCCATGCAATCTATGTGTTAAAAAATAATGCGCAGTTAGATATCGTGGATTTAAATCCCGCGACTGCGAATAACACAGGTACTGCAAGCTGCAAGAACGGCCGCTTTAATCTTGCGATCAACTCAGGGGCGTTAGCTTCTGGGGTGCACTCTTTGCGCCTTGTAATTCAAGCCTGGGACGCTAATAACCAGGTTGTCGTTAACGACATGGCCTCTAACACAGTGACTCTTTCGAAATAGTCAGATCTTTATAAAATAAAATTAAAATCGGTGCGCAACTTGATCGTGGCGTCTTGATCTTTCGTTTCTAAGATGATCGTGTCTTTAAGCTTAAGATCACGGATAAACTGAGCCCGGCGTTGCAACGGAATTTCATTGCTAGTGACTGTCGAAAAAGTCGAATTAAAGGGTGTCTTTAACAGAGAGCGCTCTTGATATTCAGGGGTTGTCAGAGTGTTTAAAACTTCCAAGGTTTTTTCTTTTTTCAGGGAGTTGACGGGGATGACCGCTCCCCAAATCAACAATGCACTTAATTGGTTTAAAGTCGCTTCAGGAACGTCTTGGGAGAGCGACATTTCCATTGCTCCTTCTAGGGGGATTTCTCGCGACATCTGATCAATTTGCAAAGTTAAAATTTTCTTTTGCGCGACGAGATCCCACAAGCCCTGGGATTTCCACACCTGAAAGTGCTTTAACAAGAGGTCTTCGTCGGCCAACAAAAATAAAATAGGCTCTTTTTTGTTTTTTAGAAAATCAGGAAAAGTTTCTTCCGTGGTGCTTTTGATGCTGGTTTTCATCCAGTAAAAAGGCAGAAAGTTAAAGTCTTCGCGAGGCTTCGCAGTAAAGTCTGAAGCCACTCTTTGAAAGAGTTCTTTGCGGGGGCCAGCGACATTCGCTAAAAGATTTTGTCGCCCTAAAGTATTTGCCCAGAAAGAGGGAAGAAAAATTAAGTCCACGGCGGGGCTTGCGACTGTATTGGCGATGATGGCATCCCAATCGCGGGTTATTAGAACTGAAAATTTAACGTTCAGCTCTTGTTCTAAGCGCTGCCGAGTTTCTTCTGGGAAAAGGATTTCGTCGGTGGTCAGGACTTGGATTTTTTCTGGGCTGACGAAGTAGCTTCTAGAAATGCCTTGGGGCAGGACTCCGTGCAGAAATCCTACCCCCATGCAGATTATAAAAAATAAGGACCAAAGAATCGCGTTCTTCAAAGCTGCCGACTAGAACGTCTCGTCGAAAGAAACCGCGCCGCTGATACCAGTTTGGTAAGCAGAAACACGACGTTCGAAGAAGTTAGCAAGCTCTTGCATGTCTTGCAGTTCCATAAAGCCAAACGGATTTTTCACGTTGTAGCGAGGAGCAATGCTTAAGCTTTCTAAACGTTGATCTGCACAATATTCTAAGTATTGGCGCATATCTTTTGGTGAAAGACCAGCAAGACCCAATTGCAGAACGTCGTTCGCAAATTCCATCTCGCACTCGATCGCGTCTTCAAGCATTTGAGTGACCATGTCTTCCATTTGTGAATTGAAAAGATCTGGTTCTTCAAGGCGAGCTGTTTTGATCACTTCAAGCGCAAAAGCCATGTGCATAGATTCGTCACGGAAAACCCAGTTTGTTCCCGAAGCAAGTCCCGCCAAAAGACCTTTTGAACGCAAGAAGTACACGTAAGCAAACGCCGCATAGAAGAATAAACCTTCTACACAAGTCGCAAAGCAGATCAAGTTCATCAAGAAACGACGACGATCTTCTTTGGTGTTTAGAACTTCAAGTTCATTGATAGAATCAATCCATTTAAAGCAGAAATCTGCTTTCTTTTTGATTGAAGGAATGTTTTCAACTGCCGCAAAAGCTTCAGCTCTTTCGTCTGGATTTGGAATATAGTTATCCAAAAGAGTCAGATAGAACTGCACGTGCAATGCTTCTTCATAAAGCTGACGTGACAAGTACATACGGCCTTCAGGGCTGTTGATGTGCTTGTAAAGGTTTAAAACCAAGTTGTTGCCGACGATAGAATCGCCTGTTGCAAAGAATGCTACCAGACGAGAAATCAAATGCTTCTCTGCCGGAGTCATTTTCGCATGCAAGTCGACAAGGTCTGTAGAAAAATCAACTTCATCCACAGTCCACGTGTTCTTAATACCGTTTTTGTACATTTCGAAAAAAACTGGGTATTTCATCGGACGCAAAGTTAAGTCAAAGCCAGGATCTAAAATCATAAATTCTCCAAAAGGCCCCGTCATGGGGCAGTTTCGTAGGTCGATGGCTCAAGTCCTTCGACTACTATCAA
>CAMLMF010000072.1 GCA_946480995.1 uncultured Bdellovibrio sp.
GATATCTTGTACTGGCAGTTGATCAAGTTCCCAGAGTGAATTCTGAATGTGTTCAAGGGTGTGATAAAAGCGCGAATCTTCTGCGTAGCTGTTAAAGATATCTTCGGCGATTTTTTGGAAGGCCTCAGAGCCGGCAGAAAAATTTTCGCGCAAAAAATTTAAGAGCCTGGCTTTGAGGTTTTCTTTATTCTTTTCACTTAAAACGGGATGTTCGGGCCCGCGGTAAAGAATAAAGATTCTGTCTTCTGTGCAGCCCATGCTCTTAATGAATTCTTCTAAGTTTACGTGTGGGAATCCTTGCAGCCAGTTTAAAACTTCCTCACCGGCAGAGTTAGGGATCTGCCAACGGTAGCCTTGGGCGTAAATCAAAAAGACCACGTCATCTACAAAGGGGCCTCCTGATGAGGTTTTAACCAATACATAATCGACTTCGTTAGGTTTTAGATCAGTGAATTTCTTTTCCATAAATCCTCCTGCATACAGTTGTCGGATATATAAATTGGGTATACAACCAATCTATGGGAAGAAAAAGTCTAAAAACACAACGAAGAGCAGAAATTACACGGGCCTTTGCCAGGGTTTTAGCCCAGCACGGATATGCAGGGGCCACCGTAATTGCTGTCGCCGAAGAGGCGGGTCTTTCGCCGGGACTTTTGCATCATCACTTTAAAGACAAAAGAGAAATGCTTTTAGAATTGCTTAACACCTTGGTGGCGGATTTTAAAAGGAATCAAGAGGTTCGAAATATTGGGCCAAGTTCGGGTGTTGAAACGTACATAGACGCTGCCTTAAAGCTCGATGAGCGTTCAGACACGATCGCGGCAAAATGTTGGGTTGGAATTCTGGCAGAGGGCTTAAGAGACAAGGGACTGATGGATAAGATTAAGAGTTATTTGGATTCAGAGATTCAGTCGATTGAGGCTCTGTCGCGTGGCAAACTTAATACCGAAAAAAGCAGTGCGATGTTGGCGTTTATTTTAGGATCTTTAGTCTTTGGCGCTTTCGCGCCAAAGAGAACTGCAGGTTTTGCTGCGAATATGGGAAAGCACTTCTTAAACTCAATGAGTTGATGCTTCAGTATTTTAGTTATTGAGCAGGTTCAGCGGACTTAAGAAAATCAATCATGATATTAAGACTTGCTTGCATCATTGCAGGTGAATCCATGGAAACACTTCCGATAAAGTTATCATGGGGTCCTGGCAGTACCGCGAATCGGCCTTTTGGCAATAAACGAGTTATGCGCACTCCGTGTTCAAGGGTTGCAACGTCTTGGTCTGTTTGCATAATCAGCACCGGGATTTTGACTGAGTGGATGGACTTATCAGGAATGTCTTTAAATGTACGCATGCGTGTTGAGTCGTATTCGAACATTTTTTGCAGATCTTGGGGACGTGGAGAAGTTTTCGCATAGGCCTCTTTCAGCTCTTGCGGCATAAGGTCGATGGTGGCTTTATCCATCATCTGCCAAAACTGTTTCGGAGCACCACTGCGGCTGTAAACTCCAGAGCCTAAAACCATTTTCGTCAACAGATCTGGGTACTGAATCGCTAAGTACATTCCAGTCGTTGCGCCATTGCTAAAACCAATGAATTTTGCTTTTTCAACATTCAGTTGTTTTAGTGCGGCTGCGATGTCGCGGGCTGTGTTTTCAAAACCAAAAGCGCGATCTGAAGCGGGTGACTTTCCGTGCCCTTGTTCGTCAAAAGCGATTACGCGGAAGTTTTTTGCAAGCGTCGCAATGCCTTTACCGAAGCTGACGTGAATATCAGAACCCCCGCCATGCAAAAGAACCAGCGGTTCACCTTGGCCGTAAATTTCGTAATAGATGTCAGTGCCGTTAACTTTAAGGTAGCCACTTTGTGAGGCCTGAAGCTTCGCTGTTGGTGTTTCGCTCGGGGCTTTGGGCGCTTGCGCACATGCCGTAACAAGGGCGATTAAAAGAGGCAGGATTAGTTTTTTCATAGGTTCTCCTTAGGAATAAATTCTACGAAGAACCTTCGGTTTATCAATATAAAATTGGTGGTACATGTGCGAAGAGTTGCATCTTAGTTAGATCTTAAAGTCTCTTACGTACCTAAAAAGTGAGCGATCTTGTGTGCAACTTCGTCGAGTTGAGGACGAGCTACTTGAGCCGAATGAGAAAAGCCCACTCTTTGTCCATCTCCTCTGAATCTTGGGACGATGTGCAGGTGCGAATGCATCACCTCTTGTCCTGCGACTGTTCCGTCAGAAAGCATTAAGTTTGCGCCTTCGTTGCGGACTTCGGATTGCTCTAGGGCTTTTAAAACTCTTTGTGCGATTTGAAAAAGATGTCCTACGACGTTGTTGTCTAGTTGAGTGAATCGTTCTTTGTGGTCTTTTGGAATAATTAAAACATGACCTTCGTTGACCGGGTGGATATCTAAGAAGCCAAGACAGATTTCGTCTTCGTACACAATGCTTGCTGGCAACTCTTTATTTATTATTTTGCAGAATACGCAGGCCATTTATTTCTCCGAATATATGAAGGGTCGTTTCAATCTATTCCAGTAAACTTACTTCAGCATTTCAGACAGACGAAGGATAGTAGCAATGCTGCGTTTAACGATCTGAGACTGGATTTCATTGCCAAGACGCTCAAAATCGCAAAAGGCTGCATTTCTTATATCTATCTCTGTATTCAGAACTGCTTTGATATCTTCTTTAGTCAGTTTTTTACGAGGAACTTCGCTTTTCGCAGGATCGTTAAGTTGCGCGATCTCTTCCTTTGACAGAGCACCGGCATTGTCTAGTGCGGCCATAAGGCTTCGAATGGTGCTGACATCTTCGCTATTTCTCTGGGTCATCGCCGCACGAAGCTCTTCGGAAAGTTTCGTGCGGAAGTTATCAACAATATTATTCATGTGCTAAGATATTACGTGCACGCTAGTCGGGGCGGCACCGGCTTCAAGGGCTTCGGGTGGAAGTTTATCCATTAATTTTGCAGACATGATGATTTTCCCCCGTGAGTATGTTTGAAAAATAGCTGCCTAGAAATTCTTAAATTCATTGAGCGATTTATAGTGATATGTAGCAAAGCCGAGTTCCTTCGCAGATTCGATATGCGACAAAGAATCGTCGATGAATAATATCTCCGAGGCCGCGCAAAGGGTTTCAGATAAAATATGCTCGAAGATTTTTTTATCGGGCTTACAAACTCCAACATCTGCTGAATTAATGATTTTAAAGAAGCTTTTTTCGATCCCAAGCTTTGTCAAGTCCTCTTTTAGGCGAGTCGTTCCGTTGGTAAGAACGATTACTGGAGTATCGCCAAACTTGGAGCGCAAGTAATTTAAATACTCAAAGTCTACGATCCCTGAGAAATCACTCCATTCACTAATGGCAAGCTTCGCAGTCTTTGTATCACTAATTTTAGCAAGATTGTCTTGAATATCCTGGCGCCAAGATTCATCGCTAATAAGGCCGCAGACGGCTTTATCCAGATTTGTTTTTTCAAACGCTGTTGCAAAAATAGAACCCGGCGGAAGATTATACTTCTTCTCGATACTGACATCTCGCTCAGGTGGGAACTTGCGAATGACTCCATCAAGATCGGAAAGAATAAATTTAAATTTCATTTTTCTCCACGCAATCTCGATGAGGTTAGTGACGATATCTTATCAGCCATTTTTATGGCTTACAAGAGGACTGCTGCGTACTCGTCGCAACAGTATTGTGTTTGCTTTACCAGTATTTTTCGACCGGACGGATTTCGATGGCTCCACCAAATCTGGCTGCAGGGATTCTCGCAGCTAAGGCAATCGCGGCGTCTAGGTTTTCTGCTTCAAAAACACAATACCCACCGACACCTTCCGACAGATAGAGTCCATCTTTGATTTCCGTTTTGCCATTGTGAACGCGCACAGTTTTCGCGGATGGTGGTAAGCCCAGAGGTAATCCTGCTGTCACGCCAGCAGCTTTATTGAATTCGGCATAGTCCTTATAGATCGCATTTTGTTCGGCATCTGATAGGGCTTTCCATTGATCAGATCCTGGCAGGGGTGTTGTTCCTTGGTAAATTAAAAGTACAAATTGCATAGCTTACTCCTTTAAATTTATTCGTTATTTCAGTAAGTTAGGATAAAAATAAGAAATAGTATTTTTTCTTAGTCACGTTTTGCCCGTCTCACTCGTCATTCTTATGACGGATGAGGCAATACACTTGTGACGAAAAAAGAGGCGTATGAATAAAAATGATGGATTGGTTCAAAATTTTGAAGAGGCTCGAAAGCATTTAAAAGCTGTTGCTTATCAAATGTTAGGTTCGGCTGGGGAAGCCGAAGACGCAGTTCAAGAAGCGTGGCTGCGCTTAAGCCGTTCTAAGTCGGAAGAGATTGAAAATCTGCGCGGCTGGCTTACGACTGTGGTGGCGCGAGTGTGTCTTGATATGCTGCGTGCGCGAAAGTCAAAACGAGAAGAACCCATAGACGATGCAGTTCTGGAAAACTCAGGTGATCCATCTGTAGGTCCTGAAGCGGAGTTTATGTTAGCGGATTCAGTCGGATCGGCCCTGCTTTTGGTTTTAGATGTACTTTCACCCAGTGAACGCATTGCCTTTGTTCTGCATGACATTTTTGATCTATCGTTTGACGAAATTGCGCCGATCATTGATCGCACAGAAGAATCCACACGGCAGTTGGCAAGTCGAGCGCGACGAAAAGTTCGCGGTGGTACCGTTGCTCAAGATGATAAGGACGCACACAAAGAAGTGGTGGCGGCCTTTATCAGTGCGGCCCGTGATGGCGACTTTGCGGCCTTAATCCGAGTGCTTCATCCGGATGTGATTTTACGCGCCGATGCGACGGCAATTAAGATCGCGGAAATTAATAAAGAGCGAGGGGCTCCACAATTTAAAGCTATTATGAATGGCGCAAATTTAGTCGCAGAAACTTTCAAAGGAAAAGCTTCGGCTGCACAATTGGCGTGGATCGATGGTGTTGCTGGGGGAACATGGGCGCCTGGTGGTAAACCGGTTGTGGCATTCTGTTTTAAAGTAATAAACGGCAAAGTTTCAGAAATTGAAATTGTTATGGATAAAGATAAACTAGAGAAATCTGAAATTATAATTATCGAATAAAGGATACTTTATGAATATTTTCTTATGGGTGCTTCAAGGGTTGTTGGCGCTGCACACGTTGGCGGGTGCGGTTTGGAAGTTTACTAAGTCTGCGGAAGAAACAATGCCGTCACTAGGCGCTATTCCTCAGCCGATTTGGGTTTCGATGGGGGTAGTCGAAATTGTCTGTGCGATTGCCTTGGTATTACCGATGTTTCTTGCCGGTACCGCGAAGTTAGCGCCTTATGGCGCTGTTGTGATTGCATTGGAAATGTTAGCCTTGTGTGCTTTGCATATTGCCTCTGGGAATATCAGCAATGTGGGGCCGATGGTATACTGGTTGGTGGTTGCAGCAATTTGTGCGGTCATTGCCTATGGCAGAATGGTGTTAGTTCCGTAGTTGTTTCGCCTAGGCCGCGATTCAATTTCCGGCCTAGGCTGTTTTTTTTCACACGGAACTGTGTAGCATATTCTCGTGAAGCAGTTCGGCACTGGCGATACTCCCAGCCATGACTCCTGAAGCTGCTGCGAGCAGCACGGAGTGGGCCATGCTCATGTTGTCACCACATGCAAAGACACCAGGGGCTGTGGTTTGGTAGCGTTCATTGACTTTGTAAAAGCCAAATTCATTTTTTTCGCATCCTAAAGTTTCTCCAAAATCGGATTTCAGTTTAAAAGGCAGCGTAGGGCTAAGGAACAGGAATTGCCGTTCGATTGTTTTTCCATTGGTAAGGACGACACCCTTTAAGTCTTCGTTTTCGTAATCTAGTTTTTGGATCGGTTCTTCGATAAGGGTGATGTTGTTTTTCTGAAGAAGCGCAAGGTTTTCAGCGCTGAATGTGGCTTTGCCGTTTGTGAAAACAATAAGATCCGATGCTAAACTGTAAATCATCGGCAAGGCATGGAACATAAGATTCCCATTGCCGACAAAGCCTAGGCGTGATCCGCGATGTTCAAAACCGTGACAGAAGGGGCAGTGAAATATCGATTTGCCCCAGAGCTCTTTAAATCCTGGAATTGACGGAAGGGCGTCGACGACACCGTAAGCAAGAATGACTTTCTTTGTATTGACGACTTCGCCTGTTGAAAGATGCGCGACGAAACCGGAAGCGTCTTTTTGTACGGAGATCACAGAAGCTGTTACTGATTCGACAGAGGTGTATTTTTCTAAGTTCTTACGGGTTTCTTTGCGCCACTCTGCCGGGTGAATGCCGTCGCGTGAGGGGAAATTATTGACGTGACTAGAAGGGGCGTTTCTTGGACGATTGTCGTCACACAGAAGAGCACTGCGGCTCATCCGTCCTAAGGTCATAGCTGCTGAAAGGCCTGCAGGGCCGCCGCCGATAATTAATACTTCATATTTATTTTTCACGTTGTCCTCCAGTTTTAAGCATATAACAGCTAAGGGCCTATGTTTATTCCCCATTTTCTTGTATTATTGATACTTTTTGGGTATCACTGACCTATGGACTTAAATAAGCTCAAAGCCTTTATCGTGGTCGCTGAAAACCTAAACTTTAGACGAAGTGCGGAAATCCTGGGAATGTCACAGCCGCCGCTGACTCGTTTGATTGCAGGATTAGAAAAAGATTTAGAGAGCGTTTTGTTTGAGCGCACCACGCGCAGTGTGCGTCTGACGGCTGCGGGCGTTGTGTTGTTACGGGAAGCTCGCGAAATCATGGGGGCTTTAGAGCGAATCGAAAAAGACTTGCGCGCTGTCGGCAAGATTAAAAAAGGTGTTTTAAATATCGGATTTTCGCCAACTGTGTTTTTTGCCAGATTTTCTGCGATCATGAATGAATTTAACGAACGTTTTCCCCATGTTAAGACCGAGCTTCATCAGGATTCAAAAACTGAAATCTTAAAGGGTCTGCAAAGTGGCCGCTTAGATGTGGGTTTTTTAGATGCGATTACGACACATCCCGGATTGCACAGTGGTGTGGTGCAAGACGAAGTCATGGGGGTTCTTCTTAGTAAAGACCACAAGTTAGGACGTAAAAAAGAAATTTCGTTTGCTGATTTAAAAGATGAAACGATTATTTTGCATCCGCGTGACGAAGCCCCTGAGTTTCATGATCGCATGTTAAAGTTAATCCGGGCGGTTGAGCCAAGACCCAAGATTTATATCAAAGGCCATAATGAAGTGTGTCCGATTTTGGTGGCGACCAAAAAAGGAGTTTCTTTAACCATCGCAGGTGCAAGCGCTTTTGCGTCTAAAGAAACCATCTTTGTTCCCGTGAAAGATCTTTTTCTGCCAGTGTCGGTATTTTGGAAGGATGAAAACGTAAGTCCTTCACTGAATGTGCTTTTAAGCTTTGTGCTTGAAAAGCGTTCGCTGAAACAACCCGAGGCAGATTGTCTTATGGATGCTGCGGGGAAATAACTCTTCCAAATCTGCAAGCACAGCACGCTGAAACTCCGCAGACTTAGTAATCTCTTCGGGAAGATAGCTTTTTAAATAACTCAAATGCTGGGATTTGAAATTTTCATTCACCTTCATCTAAAGCTTCCCATTTTGAATAAATAAAAAATAATCGTGGTCTTGATACTTGCGCATAAAAAAGTACTCGGTCCCTGGATCTTTAAATTTCTTGCGAACCTGATGGATTGATAGAGGAATAATGCAATGCAAACTTAAACGTTTTTCAGCAACACACTCTTCGGTGGTTTCTGGAACATTTGAAAATGGAATCAGGGTCAGGTTGAAGTGCCGCACGCCTTCTAATTTATTTAAGATTTGTGGCAGAGGGTTCTTTTCAGAAAGTTCATTGGCTTGGGTTTCTGAAGTTAGAATCCAGCAGGGGATCGCACATTGCGCGATTTTTTCTAAATTCAACTGGCCGTCATCTGTTAGCATCATCACAGGTTTTTTAAATTGAGCTTCGTACCCAGCTTTCAGGTCATTGATAATTTGCGAAGCCATGCTTAGGTCCGAAGGGCTTCCAATAACTACGTAACTGGCATTTTGAAAATCAGGGAAAAGGCGCGTGATAACAGCGATTGAAATATTCTTACGGGCTTCGCCTTGGGGGGAGGGACTTATGATCGGGGCGGAGCGAATGCTGACCCCATCGCGCGTGACCTTCACCATAACAAAGGTGGCGATCGCACAGAATATAGCAAATATAGCGAAGAATATTTTCATAGGCGCTCCCTTTGCTTCGTACAGTATTGCAGAATTTTGGTGTTTTCAAATTGAAGCGGTCCATATCAAAGCGCGTCGCTGAAGTCTCTAAGACGACTATCTAGGCGATTTCATTATCCGGTGAGCCGAACAGCCTTGCAGGCTCACCAAGGTATAGTCTTTATTAGCAAACGATTGTAAAATGCGTTTGCACATTTAAATTCTAACTAGAAACCAACCGCTAACTTTAAGCCATATTTGCTTGTGCCGAATGCTTGAGAGTATTCAGCACCAATTTTGATTAACAATAGATTTAAATCAACACCGGCTAAAATCTGTGTACCTGTCAGATTTTTTGATTCTGACTGGGACGATGTATAGCTTGGATCAAAGATCGCAGAACCTGAAGCTTCCAAAGTGTTTGAGGCGTTAACAACACCGACACCCACATAAGGATCAATCAGCGGAGTCATTGGTGATAAAAGAAGCTGCACACCAGAAACAGTGGTTTTATTTTCAACAGAAGAATTCACCGAGCTGACTGTTTGGTCGAACTTAAAATTAGCTGTGGAGTAAAATCCACGCAGCGCTAGATTCAGAGGCAGAACAGGAATCACATCGTTGATATTGTATTTTACTGCCAAAGACGTGACGCTAAAACTTGCGCCGGATGCTTTGGTTTCAGGAAGCAAAACGCCTTCAAAGGCAATACCAAATGGGATGCCGACAGCGACTAAAAGACCCGCGTTATAAATATTTGAAAGTTCAGCACCAGCATTACGTTTGACGATATCATTTGTTTTTGGAGTTGCTGTTGATGCCGCCACCAAACCAACCTGAACCCCTAAGAGCGAGCCCATTTTTGCTGCACCCAACATCGAGTTGTGCGTAAAGTTAGCCGCCATTTCCTTAGAAATATCCTCGAAGTCTTGAGAGCTGATGTTGGTAAATGTTGGAGCGGCTTGCGTCAGTGGCGCAATCAAAAATGCGATTATAAAAATCAAACGTTTCACTCAATACTCCTTGTGAAATGGGTGCGATTCTTAAATTTTCCTCCTCCTT
>CAMLMF010000073.1 GCA_946480995.1 uncultured Bdellovibrio sp.
CGCAAAAAAAGGTGGCGAACCCACTGTAAGCGAAGACCTCGATACAGTTGTTGTTGGTGGCGGGATTTCTGGTTTGATTTCGGCTTACTATTTGCGAGGACAAAAAATCGCAGTCCTTGAACAAGACACACGCTTAGGTGGTAACAGCAAAGGCGAACTTTACAAGAACGCTTGTTATTCAATCGGGGCCGCTTACATCTGCGAACCGACGGAAGGTTCTGCGATCTCTGCGATGTTACAAGATATTGATCTGCTAGATAAAGGCCGTAGTGAAAGTGGTGATGATGCCACCGTGTTTTTTGAGCGCGCTGTAAAGTCTCCTTTCTGGGAAGGGGCCACCGCCCCCAATGCCAAAGCAGAATTTAAAAATTTCCATCAGCGCCTTAGTGAAATTTATCAAGATTCGGACTGGGAATTTACTGGGTCTTTTGCAAAACAGTATGACCAGATCACAGCGGCGCAATGGGTGAAAAACGAATTTGGCGAATTGCACCCGCATTTGATGGAATACTTGCAGCTTTATGGTTGGAGCTCGTTTTGTGCCTCTCTTGACGAGTTGTCCGCGTTTCAATATTTAGGTTTTATTGGTGCTGAAACCGAAGCCATTCGCGCCTTCCCTGGCGGCAATGCCTATATCGCGCATCGTTTGACACAAAGAATTCGTCGCGAATCTGGCGAGTCCTCTTTACGATCAGGCGCCATGGTTTTGCGCGTGCAAAGTGAAGGCGATTCTGTAACGGTTTTGTATGAAGATGCTTTTGGGAACTTAAAAAAAATCCGCGCCCGTCACGTGATTATGGCGTGCCCAAAATTTGTCGCCAAACGTTTGTTGCCAGATATTCCTGCTGCACAAGAAAATGTAATTAAGTATTTGCCCTACCGTGCTTACTTAGTCGGAAATGTTTTAACTAAGAAATCATTCACAAGCCCTAGCTTTGAACTGTTTAATCTTAAAGGACAAATGCCGCCAACCCCGTCACCAATGAATAAAGGCGAACGCAATTTTACCGATGTGTGCTTTGGCTCTTGGGCGCAACAAGATCAAACGGAACATAGTGTACTGACTTTGTATCATGGTGTTCCTTACGATGGCGCCCGTCAGTTTTTATTTAATCCCGCATCGCACAGCAAATACAAAGACAAATATTTGACGGATGTTGAACCCATTCTGGCAGCCTTAAATATGTCGATGTCAGATATCCATGGCATTCGTTTGACTCGATGGGGGCATGCGCTGCCGGTGTCGATGAAAGGTTTGATTGCCAGTGGTGCCGCTGAAGCCGCGTCCACGTCTATTCAGCAGCGCATTCACTTTGCAAACCAAGACAACTGGATGAATCCGTGTTTTGAAACAGCTCACTTGGTAGCCCAGGAAGCGGCCGCAAAAACTTTTTAGATTCCAAACCCACAGCGGGCTTTTAAAAACTTATCAAAGTCCGCATCCGCCGCATATTTAAATTTATAAGAAGACGATTCAGATTGGTCAGGCCACAATTCTTTTTTGGCGACCTGACAGTTTTGATCACCCTTACTGATCGTCACCTTGGCAGAACCATGGCGCGCATCGTGTCCGACATTGTCGGCTCTTAAAACCACGCCCTGCCCCTTATAGGACACTTTGGCTGGGCTTAAGCTTCTTGTCGCAGGACCAATGGCACCGTCTTCACTAAGCACACCCTTCACCACTTGATTGTTCTGATCGTAGGTGACGGTTTCACCATTGGGCAAAGTCATGACAACGTAATTACCCACACGCTTTGATGTCGGCAAAGTTTTGCGCGGGAAAAACATCATAAAACTTTCTTGTCCTTGCTTGTCATTACCGTTGGGTGTCTCACTGATGAACAATCCCAAATCCTGCTGAGCTTGACCTTCGCGATTAAAGCGCCATTCCCGTGCGCGGCCTTCAGCTTTTCGTCCAACAATTTTTGCGCTTTCTGTGTTACGCAAAACCAGCTGACTGATGGCGGTGTCCCCTTCCCCCATGCACACGTCGATACTGCCCACACTGCGGCAGCGCGTGGAAGGAATATTTAAAGGATTTTCCGTGCGAGCAATGGGATCTAGGATCGGACTGTCTTGTTCGACTTGTGCAGGCAAGGTAACGACTTTGGACTCAACACCCGCGTGAGTGACTTTACTAATTTCACAGCTCGAGCATCCTTTAGAAACTTCTCGTAGCTTTTGATTTCCTCGCGAAATTTTTTCGAGAGATTCTTTTATCGCCTCACTAGAATCTTCCGGCGGCTCGCGCAAGGCCGGCTGGGGACGCGTGGTCTTAAGTGCCTTCGCTTCCGCAGGATTTCTTGTTTCTTCTTTTTGTGCAACGTCGGAATAAAGCTTCATCCCGGGACTGTCGGTGCGATAATAAACCCACAGCGGATGGCCTTTTTCGGGACCATTTTGTACTTCGATTTGATACCCGAAGTTGCCAGAATTGAAGGCTTTTTTCTTGATGATTTTTCCCCGAGTTCCACGTGGCAGCGACGCTTTGACATTGTCTGTGGATTTTAAAAAGTTTCCACTTGTTCGCCCGTTCAAATATTTTTCTAGCTCGATGACCTGATCGACATCGAATGCACTTAACAAAACCAGAATGATGGGGCCCGCAGCCATGCGCAAAAGTTTATTCACATTTCTTTATCGGCTAAGCGTATGAAGTGATTAGTATTTCGTCACAAAACTGGTCTTATATTTAGACCGCAATGTTTCGATAGAAAGGCATGCGTCTTTACGTTCTGGTTTTTCTAATATTTGCTCCGCTCTTTTCGTGGTCCCAGCAGAATCGCTGGACTAAAGGGAAGGCCTTTTTAGATCTCGAAAACGGAGATATGATATCGGTATTCTCAAAACCAAAATTCGACTACATCACCTGCCCCCAAAACAAGGGTGACAAGCAAAGTAAAATCAAAGAAGAACGCGAACCTTGTAAATCCGTAGGCTGGCCAGATAACACCGCAGAAGTCGAAATTATTTCTGATGAAACACAACAGAAGATGATGTGGAACCCAGAAAAGCGCAAAAATATTTTGACCACATTCGTAAAAGTAAAGTTCAAATACAAACGAATGGTGGATGGGACTCAACGTGAGAAAAAAGGCGAAGGGTGGATCGATGCCGGACCACTACGCCAAACGAAAATTAGCACTTTTTACGGAAACGACAGCAAGCCAAAAAAAGAATGTCCTCCAGGAAATAAACCAAAAAATCCGGCTGACGAAATTAAGAAAATTATTGAACCTGTAAAATCAGGAGTTTCCAATCACGCCGTCACTGCCGCTGCTGAAGCTATCATGCCAAAGATTGGTGCTTGTGTAATTTCCCCAAATCAAACTTCTTTTAAGGCTGGAAATCCCTATGACAATTATGCTTATCCGGCCGTCGGCAAAGCCGTGCCCAATATTATCAAAGAAGACGGCAATCCTTTAACTCGTGAAGATATGGTGGCCATTGATGCTTGGGCACGCACGCTCATTTCCGAACAGGGAGTCACTTGTTTCAGACGAGGTCTGCATTATCCGATGTCAGTCTTGAAAGTTGGAGTGAATCGTCTTGAGGCCGCCAAAGAAACCCCGGCTTTGCGCAAACAATATATAAGCGGCGACCATGTCGCTGCCAAAACCGACCTGGCAAAACTCGCGACAACTGGCACTCAATTCATCGTGTGGGGGCATAAACACGAGGGAAAAGCCAATCCGACACTTCCACAGGCCCTCTGCCCTCCAGCGAATACAGACAAGCCATTTTATGTCGGCAGAAAACCGCTTCCGCATGAAAATCGCGCTTGGCAAAATGCCGTGCTCATGGCGACAGAGGCCGTTTTGTTCCCTAAGAAGTTTGCCAGCAGAACAGAGGATGTAAAACAACTAAACTATACCTCAGGTATGTCATCATTTTATGGAATGAGAAAACAGTCTGCCTCCATCGAAGGGCGTAAAGTCGACGATGAGTCCTGCGTGCAGCTTTGGAGCAAATAGGTATCTGCTAAAAAGAAGCTGGAACCTAAAAAGATCTTGCCCCACCCATCGGTTCACCTGAAAATATAAAAATGAAAAATAACAGCGCGCCTGGATATGTTTTCCTGACAGAGTGCCAAGATATTGGCCAAGCCCAAGTGGTGAAATCTTATTTAGAGTCTTTGGGCTTTCATCCCCGCGTGCGTGATGAACAAACTCGCACCGTGGCGCCACACCTGGGGCAGTTTTTAGGTCGCTTGACTGTCGATATTCCCGAAATAGAATTTATGGCGGCGTCTTTGGCCCTTGAAGAGCGCGAAAATGCGACCAACCTAACTGTGGTCGATGAAACCGAAGACCACCATTTAACTTACACGCAAAGCTTGGCAAAAAAAGCGATGTGGAATGCCATTCTGGGATGCTTCTTAGTCCCGTTAATTTGCAATATTTATTCAGTGCTTTTGGGCTTTCGCGTATTGAAATACGAAAAGCCTTTGTCTGCTGTCAGTCGCAAAAGAGTTTTATGGGCTCTGGCTTTTAACTCTTTTGCTTTCTACATTTGGCTGACGATTGCGCCGCAGTTTCTAAAAACCATCTTGCGCAGTCACTGACTTTATTGTTTAACGTAAATCACGGCACGGACCGGGCCGTAATCAGCATCTTCTAGAACTTCACCAACCCAGTTGATGGACAACTCGATTTTCAAAGCTCCCGCAATTTTTGTCGATCTTGTTACGCTGTCGTACTCATCATTATAAATGCGCACCTGGGGGTCCTTGCGGAAGTTGCCTTCAGCATAATAATGACCTGAATTATTGCCACATAAATATAAGTTCACGAGTTCGCCATCGGCCGGATCAAATTCAAAGGCACCGACAACTTCCCCTTTTGCATTAAAAACATCCATGCGCTTTTCGGAAGTAACGTCTTCTTTGATACGTTCGGAAGTGTAGCTGTCTGTGCTGCAAGCGGCGACAGAGCCTTTGCTTGGAAAGCTGGCGTTGGCGTTAGATACTGTTAAACCGACGAATAGTGACATAACCGATAATACGAGTTTGTGCATAACGGACCCCTTTTGATGTCTCGCAATCTAGGCAAAACAACCAGAAAAGGAAAATGAATATACTGTTAGTTATTATACTTAAAAAGAATATTAAAAAAGAGATCGCTAAGGCCCTTCAGGCAGAGCAGACAGAGCAAGAACCGTAACTAATTTTTATAATGCTTAGAAAAAAAGAGATTCCCCTGCTAGGAATCTCTTTTTTTTTAACTTACTCAGTTTGGTCCGCTGTATTGGCCATTGTCTTGGCAAGCGAAACCACAACGTTGCCAGCTGCCGTTGTCCCAGCAATACTTCGCAACTTTGTCATAGCCTGGGGGACAGAAGTTGTCGTGATCGCAATAGCGCATCATGGGCTTCAGCGAAGAAGGCGTTGGAACTGGCGTATCGCCTCCACCATCTTCATGACAGGTTCCGCGCATGGGATGAAGCACTCCGTGCTCGTCCATCGCAGCTGTGATTGTGTCAGCGGCAAAAGCCATTGATCCAATAAACGAAATCGACACTAGTAACATTGCAAAAAACTTATTCATAACCTCTCCTTGGTATATTTTGTTGAAACGTTTTTGCTACCTGAAGTGGAAGCCTAAATTCTGTTTTTCGCGGTGACCATTGTCGATTTTGTAATCTGCAGTAAAACAGCAGAGAGCCAAAGTCCTCTGCTCTTCGGCATTCACGCCCCCCTCTACCAGCCCTATGTTCGCCTGTCGGATGCGTGGGGCCCTCAGTTTTGCTTTGAACCTAGCTTGGATAAGTTCGGTCTTTGCAGACCTTCGAGCTCAATGATTTCAAGCAATTACACATGTACGCATATTGTATTTACATTATAAAACCAGAGTGGTAATATGATTTTTGAGTGGGATGACGAAAAGGCCGAATCAAATTATAAAAAACATGGCGTTAGATTTACAGAAGCCGCTTCAATATTTGATGATCCTAGAGGATTCGAAATGTTGGACTTATATAACTCCGCAGAAGAGGAACGTTGGATCAGATTGGGAGTTTCATTTCAAATGAGGTTGCTAGTCCTGGTTTACTGCGAACGCCATCTTTCTAATAAAATTCGAATTATTTCGGCCAGAGTAGCAAATCAAATAGAGCAGACAATTTACCAAAAAGGACATTTATGAGAAAAGAATACGATTTTTCAAAAGCTAAACGAGTCGGAGCCAGAAAAGGATTGAAAGTCCTTAAAACAATTCGCTTGGACCCAGAGGTGCTTTTTTGGCTGGAAGAAGAGGCTGAGAAAGAAGGCGTGGGTTATCAGACTTTTCTAAACTCGTTCTTAAGAAAACATATTTCGCAAGAAAAGTCCGTGGACGAGCGCCTTCGCAAATTAGAACAAGCCGTCTTCCCTACTAAAAAATAAAAAAAGCCCCTAAGTTTTCACCTAGGGGCTTTTTCTTTTTAGATTCTTTTGAACCCCGTACCTACAGGCCGCGGATCAAGTTCAAAGCACTGCCTGCGCGGAACCATTTTAATTGTTCTGCGTTGTACGTGTGTTTCAACTCGATGTTTTCTGATGTGCCGTCTTGATGTTTCAAGATCATTTTCACAGGTTTACCTGGAGCTAGATCTTTTAAGTCAACTAGGCTTACTAGGTCTGTCTCTTGGATTTTTTCGTAATCTTTTGGATTTGCGAAAGTCAAAGCCAACACACCTTGTTTTTTCAAGTTTGTTTCATGGATACGTGCGAATGATTTTGTGATCACCGCTGTGCCACCCAAGAATCTTGGCGACATCGCTGCGTGCTCACGAGAAGAACCTTCACCGTAGTTTTCATCACCGATGATCACCCAACCGCGATTCGCTTTTTGGTATTGACGTGCCACTTGCGGGAACTCAATGCCACCTTGGCCAGTCAGCAAGTTTTTACCTTTACCGATTTCGCCTGTGAATGCGTTATCTGCACCCAACAACATGTTGTTAGAAATGTTGTCCAAGTGACCACGATAGTTCAACCATTTACCGCCTGGAGAGATATGATCCGTTGTACATTTGCCTTTTGCTTTCGCCAAAACCAAATTATCAACGAAGTCTTTACCATCCCATTTTGTGAACGGAGCAAGAAGTTGTAAACGCTCTGACGTCGGGCTGACGGCCACTTGCGCCTGCGCACCCGCTGGCTTTTGGTAACCTTCAGTGTCTGGGATGAAACCTTTTGCTGGAAGTTCTGGAGCTACTGGAGCTTGTAACTTCACTTTGCCTTTAGGTCCTTCAAGTTCGTCCGTCGCTGGATTGAAATCCAAACGTCCCGCAAGGCCCAATGCCATCACGATTTCTGGGGAACCGATGAATGCCAAAGTTTCTGGATTCGCATCGTTACGTGCGCGGAAGTTACGGTTGAAAGAAGTCACGATCGTGTTCTTTTCACCTGACTTCACGTCATCACGGCGCCATTGACCGATACAAGGTCAGCACGCATTCGCAAGCACTGTCGCGCCCACTTCGTTGAATGTTGCCATTTGACCGTCGCGTTCAATAGTTTTTTGAATTTGTGTCGAACCTGGAGAAACCAAGAACGGTTGATTCATTTTCACACCGATATCCATCGCTTGTTTTGCTACGAATGCCGCGCGCCCGATATCTTCGTAAGAAGAGTTCGTGCATGAACCGATAAGTGCTGAAGAGATTTTAACAGTGTAACCTTTTTCAGCCGCTTCTTTTTTCAAAGCAGAAATAGGACGAGCCAAGTCTGGAGTATGCGGACCCACCAAGTGTGGTTCCAATGCTGACAAGTCGATTTCGTAAACTTCGTCGAAGTACTTACCAGGATTTGCCACAACATCCGCATCCGCTGACAAGATGTCTTTGTGACCATCAGCCACTTTTGACAACTCTTCACGGCCTGTAGATTTCAAGTAAGCAGCCATGCGCTCGTCGTATGGGAACACAGAGCAAGTTGCACCAAGCTCAGCACCCATGTTGGTGATTGTCGCTTTACCAGTACAAGAAATTGAGGAAGTGCCTTCACCGAAGTACTCAACGATTTTGTCTGTGCCACCTTTAACAGTCAGCATTCCGCAAAGTTTTAAGATCACGTCTTTCGCTGAAGCCCAACCTGTCAATTTGCCTTTTAAGTGCACACCGATCAATTTTGGATTTTTAACTTCCCATGGAAGTCCTACCATCACGTCCGAAGCGTCAGATCCACCAACACCCACAGCACACATACCCAAACCACCCGCATTTGGAGTGTGAGAATCTGTACCGATCATCAAACCACCTGGGAATGCATAGTTTTCCAAGATCACTTGATGGATGATTCCGGCGCCTGGTCTCCAGAAGCCGATGTTGTAACGAGAAGATGTCGTCGCCAAGAAATCAAAAACTTCTTTGTTCGACATGTTCGATGCTGTCATGTCTGCATCTTTGCCTTTGTAAGCTTGGATCAAGTGATCGCAGTGAACTGTTGAAGGAACTGCGGCTTCATCTTTTCCTGCAAGCATGAATTGCAACAACGCCATTTGTGCGGTCGCATCTTGCATTGCTACGCGGTCTGGTCTTAACAAAAGAAAACTTTCGCCACGAACTAATTCTTGATTTTGTGGATCATCCAAGTGACCGAACAAGATTTTTTCCGCCAACGTCAAAGGGCGGTTCAAGCGATTGCGAACTACAGCCAATCTTTCAGCTGTTTTTTTGTACACATTCTGCGCCATCTCTGGCGTAGTTTCGATTTTCGAAGCCATTAGTATTGCCTTTCTGTAGAGAACGCCCCATCCTAATGAAAATCAGTTGAAAGCACAATAAAAACACAGCGGTAGACGTTCTCGAAGCTCTACTTTGCGCGAGGCGAAATGGACTTAAGGCTTTTTAAGAACATCGTGATTCTGACAGGCGCAGGCATCTCTGCCGAGAGCGGCATTCGCACCTTTCGTGACCAAGACGGCTTATGGGAAGAACATCGCATCGAAGACGTCGCCACACCTGAAGCATTTGCTCGGGACCCGGCCCTGGTGCAACGCTTTTACAACCTCCGCCGGGCGCAATTGAAAGATCCTCAGGTCCAGCCCAACGCGGCCCACTTAGCACTCGCAAAACTAGAAGAAATCTGGGAAGGAAACTTCCTGTTGGTCACACAAAATGTCGACAATCTGCATCGTCGCGCCGGCTCCAAAAACCTTTTGCATATGCATGGCCGCCTGGACCAGATTTTCTGTCAGTTTTGCGATGAAAAGGTAGAATGGACGGAAGATCTTTTGACCCAACACCCCTGCTCGTCTTGCG
>CAMLMF010000074.1 GCA_946480995.1 uncultured Bdellovibrio sp.
TTCGAAACTGCCATGGGCAGAACGAACGGCCCAAGCCGGTGCTTTGGTTTTTTTTGCAAGGTCCGCATCACTTAAGGGCTTGAAAGAAACAATGCGCGAACGCGAACGGATCGTCGCCATTAAGCCAGAAACACTCGGTGCAATCAAAAAGAAGAACGTGCCTTCTGGTGGTTCTTCTAAAGTCTTTAACAAAGAGTTCGCCGCTTGTTGGTTTAACAACTGCGCTTGATCGATGATTATCACTCGATTCCCAGAAAGGCTTTTTAAACTTAAAAATTCGATGACCTCTTTGGCTTGCTCCATCTTAATTTGTGGACCACCCGGGATCACGATTTTCAAACCTTCATGCACACTTTGCGCAGCCCGAAAACACGATGGACAAATTCCGCAGCCCCGCGGACTTTTCGGGCACAGCAACGCTTGCGCTAAGCCCAAGGCCGTCATTTTTTTGCCAATTCCCGAAGGACCTACAAACAAATAAGTTTGCCCTGGCTTTCCTTGTTCAAAGGATTCCACCAGCTTCTTAATTGTCTCTTGATGTCCTAAAACGAAATCGAGCAAACGAGCCATGGGGTTACCTTATAAAATGTGACGCTCGCGCAGAGCTTGCACCAACTGTTGAAACAACACTTGCGGTGTTTCTTGCGCATTTAACACCAACCAACCTTGCGTATCGGCTTTGGCTTGCTTTAAGAAAGATTGGCGCACTTTTTCGTGGAACGAATCTGCTTCTGATTCAATGCGGTCTTCTTCTTCACCATTCTGCGCCCCACGCCCTTGTCGGCGACGGCGAGATTCTTCCACGGACAGATCTAACAAAATGGTTAAGTCGGGTTTTAAATTCCCGGTCGCAAAATTATTTAAAGTCACAACATCAGTTTCAGAAATATCGCGACCGCCACCTTGAAAGGCCACGGAGCTTGCCGTGAAACGATCACACAAAACCCACACGCCTGAAGCCAGCTTCGGACGAATGATTTGTTCGACGTGTTGGGCGCGGCTAGCTTCGTACAAAAGCAGTTCTGCACGTGACACTGGAGCGGGACCTTCTTTGCGCAAAATCATGTTACGAATTTCATCACCCAGCGGAGTGCCGCCGGGTTCCCGGGTGCGGTAAAACGAGATGTTTTTACTTTGCAGCTCGCGCTCTAAAGCCACCATCAATGAACTTTTGCCTGAACCATCCAGGCCTTCAAATACCAAAAAACTCATCTCTCACCCATACGATAAAATCGCGATCTTATTAGATAAACACCAGATCTAAAGGCGGCCTTTGACGGCGTCAACAAAACGCCTTTCGACAATGCGCAGCGAGGGCCTCAGATCGTCTATTGCAGAGCTTAGGGCAGGCCTTACCGTCCAGCTCGACATCTGAAATTGCCCCTCCCTCGTTCGAGTGAGTTTTCGTGAATTTCTGTCATTTCAGCAATCTTTTATCCTTTGGTCCGAGTGACATATGTAAAAAATCAGTAAAATCTAAAGGGGCTGGTCGTTTGCGGGAGATGAAGAATGAAAAAGCTGCCTTTGAGTTTACGCCTATTTTTAAATATCTTAGTTTTTTCCGTGCCCATCGTTGTGCTGACTTATTTGATGTATGACTCGCAGGCCGTAAATATTAAGTTCGGCGAAAAAGAACGGCTCGGCAATGCTTTGCAAATCCCTTACGAAAATCTATTTAAAGCCGTGGCCCACGCGAAACTGACAGGCTCCGTGACAGAAATTGAAGCGCCCTTGGCGAACTTAGAAAAAGTTCTTGGCACTGTCAGCGAACCCTTACAGTTTACCAAAGAAGGCCTGGCGTCTCGCAAAAGAGACATTGCGGATTTTGCCTATCTAAAAGAAGCCCTAAACAGCAAACGCTGGGACGATGCGATTGCTTCGATCAAAACTGGAATCGGACAATTGGGCGACACTTCAAATTTGATTCTAGATCCAGATTTGGACAGTTACTATTTAATGGATATCACATTGTTGGCACTGCCACAGATGCAAGATCGCCTGCAATCCATTCTTGCAGCTAAGAAAAATCTATTAGAAAATCACAACGCCGCTGACGTGCAAATCCAAGCCGCACTTTATGCAGCAATGCTTATTGAATCTGATCTGAATCGCGTGATGGCCGACAGTCAGACATCGATCAATGAAGATAGGAACTTTTATGGCTCTTCCGAAACTTTACAAAAAAATATTCCGCCGGCCATAGAGACCCTAAAAAGCAAAACAGACGCCTTCGTGCAACTGCTGATCTCCCTCTCCAAGGGGGTCGCTGTCGATGAGCCATCTTTCACTGCCGCGGGAACAGCCGCCCTCGATCAGTCTTTCGACACCTGGCACACAACCCTGCAAGAGTTGGATCACTTGATTGCCGTGCGAGTCGACTCCTTAGCCAATGATCGCGTGCGATCCTTGTTCTTTGCTGGCTTAGCTTTGCTATTAGCGATTTTATTTTCAATTATTGTGGGTGTGTCGCTAAGCCAAAGTATCCGCGGAATTTTAAAATCAGTTATGCAGATTCGCGCTTCTTCGGACGAGACCTTAAATATCGGGACACACCTAAGCCAAACCTCTCTGGATGTATCAGAATCCGTATCCGCACAGACTGCCGCTATCGAACAAACGGCAGCTTCCGTCGAAGAAATCAGCAGCATGGTGAAAACCACGGCGGATCATTCGCGCGAAGCCTCTAAGGTCGCAAGTATGACCAACAGCTCGGCACTGCAAGGGGAATCAGAAATTAGTAAAATGCTTTCCTCGATGGGGAAAATTGTTGAATCTTCAAATAAAGTTGTCGACACGATCTCAATTATTGACGACATCGCCTTCCAAACAAATCTCTTGGCTCTGAACGCCTCCGTCGAAGCGGCCCGCGCAGGCGAGCAAGGCAAAGGCTTTGCGGTGGTTGCTGATGCTGTAAGAACTTTAGCGCAAAAGAGCGCGTCTTCCGCGAAGGAAATCAATGAGCTGGTAAAAAGTAACGTTTTGGTGATAGAAGAGGGCAAACAGAGCGCAGAACACTCTGCGGAATCTTTGAAGCAAATTATTTCTTATATCAAACAGCTTAACACGTTGATGAAGGAAATCGCCGATGCGACGGCAGAGCAAAATTCCGGCGTCAGTTTAATTTCGAAAGCTCTGAATGAAATCGAAAGCGAATCAGCTAAAAATCAATCTGGCATGATTAGTGTTACTCAGTCAGCCAACTCTTTGCGCGAACAATCTCACGCCTTAAGCCGTATCGTGCATGAGCTGGAGCAAGAGATCTTAGGTCGCAGCCAAAACGCGAATTAGGCCCCTTAGGTAAGAGTGTCTCATTCTGAGACACTCTCCTCTGCACACAGACCTTTCTGTGGCACCCCACTTGCTTTACTGTTCAGCATGCAGGTCAACAAGCGCACCCCGCTTTTTAAAGGGGTCCTTTTGCATATTCTATTGTCAGTCGTCGCCATTTTTGCGGCACCTGGGCTTGCGTCCGCGAATGCTGAGATGTGCGCGCAAGTTTTTTCTGAGCCCCTTGAGGTGATTGGCCGTCTGCGTACGACTTTTCAGCACAATGATAAATATTCGCACAGCCTGAAAAGAACCCTCGACGTCAAAGACCAATGTAACTTAGGAACATGCCATCTGCACACCTGGGTGTCTGAAATCGAACGCGCCCATGCCCAACGCACGAAAACGGATTTAAAACTTTCAACTGAATATCTCAGCGCCATGCACTGGAAGCGCCGGGCTTTTGAAACTTTGCATAGCAAGGATGACAAAGCAGGAGTGTCTTTGGGTGCAGCTTCCAGAGCGTCCCGCCAAGCGATCTTAGATTATGGTCTGATGCCGGAAGGCGCTTGGTCCTTGGGTAAAGACTTTATGAAAGCGCCGACTTCAACACGCATTCAAGAATACTTGCGCAATATTATCGGCCGGGCCAAATGGCAAAGAGCCCGTTCTTTTGATCCCGACAAACAACGCGAAATTATGCAAGAGGCAGAAAAAGAAATTAATGATGTCTTTGCGTCTTTGTTTGCGGGAATGCCGCAAAGATTTGAATACAACGGTTTGGATTATTCTCCTCGTGAATTTGCGCGTTTGGTGTTTTCGGATTTGTTTCGCCCCGTGGATGCGATGTTCGTAGCGCCCGCCGACAAGCCGCGCACAGAAGTGCAAATTCACGGCGCCAATAAAACGATCTATACGACCCCTGAAAATATCGGCAAGACAATCTTAGAACTTATCAAAGAAGGCCAGGACGTTTATTTGATGTATGACCATAACGCGCACTTTGTCGACAGCGCGACGGGCATCATGTCCATTTCTGCTTTCAATGTTCCGAAGAGCGCCTTGCCGCTAAGTCGCGAACAACGCGAGTACTATGCGACTCAAGACCAACGCCAGGTGGGCGCAGGCTATCATGCCGTCCATGTTGTCGGTGTCGACGTCGATCCGCACAGTGGCGCGATTACTAAACTGCTTGTGAAAAACAGCTGGGGCACCAAAGTAGGTCGCAACGGTTACTTCGACATGTATTGGGATTACTTCATTGAGTTCGTCAACGGCATCTCGTACTACACAGACGCAGGCGTCGCCGTTCCGAAATAAAAATCTTTGAATTTCCTTGGCCTCGCTTGGCTCGCCTGGTAACTTTCCCCTATGAAAATTTTTATTTGTGCCTTTTTAGCTCTCAGCTTTGTCTTTGCCTCTTTGTCTTTTGTGGCCGAGGAACCGACCACAGCGGCGGTTGCCAATGGAGCTCCGGAATTTCCTTTAAAAAAAATCGAAACTGCGACAAAAAGTTTGTGGGCTTTGCTGGATGAATCGCGCGAACGCCGGGAACAGAATTCTTATTTTGTTTTAGGAAATTATTCGCCTTTGGATTTAATCATTCCCGGCAAGATCGGCGTGACCGTGGGAATCAACAACAGTGCTGATAAATCGTGGGAATTTGAATATCTGTCGGGCAGCTTTGGTGTCCCGATGTTTATCGCCGACCTGGGTAAGATTACGGATAAACGTCTGTCGCTGACTAAGCGCAGTTACTTTGGCAGCAACAGTTTGAATATCAGCTATGGCGTGACGTTCTTTTCTTTTGATGCAGATTTGGGAGATAAGTTTGTCAACAGTATCAACGGCAATTACCCTTCGGCTAAAGTGATTGGCTTAAAATCCTGGGGCTTTAATTTAGGTATCGGCAATCGCTGGACGATTCGCGAAGATATCACATTGGGTGTGGATTGGATTTCTTGGGCGCAGCCGCTTTTTGTGTCCGAAAAAAATGATGACTTCGTCAATCACTCCACCAACCCAGAGTATAAGGATGATGTCGACACGGCTTTAAAAATTCTATCGTATTTACCGCGCCTGTCAGTTTTGAAGTTGCAGTTCGGTATGATGTTCTAAGACGGCTTACTTGCCGTCTTCAACCCACTGCCCACCGTTACGTGAAAACTTAATCACCATCGGTGTGTGCTCGTCGATGCCCACGGATTGACCGGTTTGGCGACCGACGGCTTTAATCGCATCACCAAAGTTGAAAAGCTTTTTAGATCCGTCAGCCTTCGCCGCAATCCCCACCAAGGTCTGTCTAAGTTTGGTTGAATAGGTCGAAGTCACCACAGTGACCGTTGCGGAGTTTTCGCCTTGGAATTTCACGTCCATGGCTTCAAATTTTGAACGGTTGAAAATATATTCGCGATAAGACTGCTGGATCCATTGCGAGTTGGTGATGCCGTCTGCGGCTTCCTTGGTTAAAGTATCGTTTAAGCGCGTTTCCGCGACACTGACTGCGTATTTTTTAAGCGCACTTTCTTTGGAAGTACAGGCAGTAAAAAACAAACAAAGACCGGCAAGCAAAACTAAAATAGATTGTTTCATATGCAAATAGTCTATAGCTCCTCTTGAATTTGGAAAGACCTGATTGTGATGCTTTGCATTATTTGAGGGAAATTGCGGCATTTGGGGTGACGAATCCCCCAGTTTATCCCTATATTCAGGGGTCTTTGGGAGATATTTGAAAATGACTAATTTCATCGGTATTTTGCATATCATCGTCGCTCTTGTTTTGATCGTTCTTGTCTTGATCCAAGACTCTAAAAGCAATGGTGCGTTGGGCATGGGTGGCGCAAGCGGTTCGAACTCTTTGTTGGGTGCAACAGGCGCGCAATCACTAGCAAGTAAAATGACAGTTTGGGCAGCCGTGATCTTCGCTGTGACTTGCTTAACTTTGTCTGTGATGACTTCTTCTCAAACTAAATCAGTTGTTGATTCTATGCCTTTGCCAACAGTACCGGCAGCATCTGCTCCGGCAACTGAAACAGCTCCTGCAGCTGACGCTAATGCAGCGGCAGCCACTGCGGCTCCGGCAGCAACACCTGCGGCTACCGCAGCTCCAGCTAAGCAGTAATTTTAGTACATCTTCATGAAGTTCTTCGTTATAGTTTTCCTATGGCGAAGAACAACTGGTTGATTCCATCTCTTATTGTAATAGGTCTATTCAGCGTAGCCCTTTCCTTATTTATCGCATCCCAAACTGAAAAACAAAAACCAGGCGCTCGCCCCTTAGCTCGTCTTGAACTTAACTTGGGCAAAGTTTTCGTTTTACGTAAAAACCTGACACAAAAAGAAACGCTGACACGCAAATCAACATTGTTCGCCCTAGATTCCGTGGAAACAAGTGTCGACGGCGACGCCACAATGGAATTTGATTCCTCTTACCGCATTCGCGTGCAAGAAAACTCACTGATCACCCTTGATGAAGAAAACGACCGCATCGTATTAATTATCAAACGCGGCGATGTACAAATAGAAAACTATGGCAGAGAAGGCAGCGTCTATGTTTCTAAAGACGGTGTCAGATGGACCGCTACAGATTACGAAATGAACTACAAAAAACAAGCGCCCGCAGACAATTTGCCAGAGGTCGTTCCCAGCACAGAACCAAGCACAGCAACAACGGTGTCTTCTGACGGACTGACTTCAGAGTTCATCCAAGACACCTTAAAAACCCACCGCGGCTCTTTCTTTAAGTGCTACACCCAGCTTTTACAAAAAACCCCGGGCGTTGTCGGCCAAGCCTCCATAACATTCACGATCATAAAAACCGGAAAAGTCACACAAGCCGCCATCGCTTCATCCAGCATCAACGACAGCAACTTCAAAAGCTGCCTACTAGAAGCCATCAAACGCGTCGAATTCAAAGCCTTCAACGGCGACCCAATCTCGACGGTATTCCCACTGCGCTTTGAATAGAAAAAATCCCAAAAACACCAAGGCCAAAAGCAAAGATTTAAACCGGAAGGATTTTGACTTGTGGTCGTAGGTCGGCCTTTGTGGGTGCCACGATGGCGTACAGACCGAAGCACCAGAAGACAAAATCAACGGTAGTCGTGCAAATAATCGATGCGTTCTGGAATCCAAGGTTCGTGAACACCTTCCATTTCAAAGACTCTGCCGCCCTCGACAGTTTTTTCTTTTAAAGGCGCCATGGAAGGTTCGAAGGATGGATGCATCAGTCCCTTGGCGATAAAGAATTCGCGCAACTCAAGGTAAGCGCGTTCGCCTAAGACCCCGCGCCGGATGAACTCATCAAAGCTTTTCATCAGTTCTTCAGGGGTGTAGCCGTAATTGTAAATCATGTCTTGCAGAACAGCGTAAACCCCATCAGAACCGATGCGCTGATCTTGATACAAGTCCAACGACACTTGAAACGTGTTGTACGTCGCCAGCGTTCTGCGCCCGAATTTCAGATAGTAATCAGGATCTGTGTCAGTCGCTAAGTTGATATACACTTTTTCGACCGGATCGTTTTCAGGGATGTTGGCTTGTAGTTCTAAAATTGTATTTACTTGTTCACCCGTGACGTTTAATTTTTCAAGGGTCGTGCGAATATCGTTTGTACCTAAGCGGCGGGAACAGATATCAGAATACAGATTGTAAATGATCGCATCTGTTTCGCTGTCATCGCCCCAGCAGATTTGGTGCACATTTTCAGCTAAGCGCGTTCTTAATTGCAACAACGCTTGCAACTTGTATCCCACTTGTTTAGTTAAACGCCAAAAACGCCCCGGACGTAGATTCGCCAGATTGTCTTTATAAAAACAACCGAACGGACGGATATTGTCTAAAGCAAACTTTTCAGAAATGCGCTCTTCCATTTGTGGCGGCGAGGCCGAGATAAAATAAATCGGAAAGTACATATAGCCTTTTTGGGCTTTACGACTTTCTGATAAGGATTGCAGCAAGGCATTGGTGCCAGGAATATTTTTTTTATTGAGGGCTCGTTCGAGGATTGTGGTCATCAGACCAGATAAAGAATCAATCGTCGTGTCCAGGTATGTTTTATCGATGTCCCAAACAAAGACTTCGTCATGACTTTTCTCCATGCCTTCAGAGACATAAGGAAAGAAAACCACATCACCATTCATTTCACTACGTTCACGCCAATCAGCCATATAACAAGTCTGGCAGGCTCAAGTGGGTTCGTCAAAAACATCCCGAGGTATTTGCAGGCTCTGCCATCGGGCGGCACTTCTCTTGCGCTTCGGAACATTTCACACGTAAGTGGAAATGATTATGATGATCCTTTTCTGGGATCAGGCGGCGCAAAGTTTCATAAACTACACCGTCTTTTGTGTCCTTTTGCAGCTCGCCATTTTTGATTGCAAGCTCACACAGATTTTTCTTTAAAACTGCGTGGATAAAAATGCGGTCGATATATTTACTGGCTACAACTTCTTTAAAAAGCTTCCACTGCACCTCTGGCAACCAACTGCCGTGCGGCTTATCAACAGCCACTGCGGAAGCAAATCTACCGTGAAACGTTTTGTTATCGAAGTAAAACGCTACGTCCACATCCAAGCCTGTTTGATGCGACAAGTGCGAACCTAACTTACCGCCTTTTTCTCGCGACAAATCACCGACGTAAAGTTTTTGCTCTGGCAAGTGTTGGCGCGTAAACTTACCCATCATTAACATGATGTGAGTCAATTCATTGGTCGCAAAATGCGTGAGGCGCTTTGGACGTATAATTTCGTACCCCACGTTGCTGTGGTTTTGCTCGTAACCATAAAGATCAATCGCATTTTGCAAACGGCCGTCACCCACAAAACCAATGGCTTGAATGACCTTGCGCATTTCTGGTTTTGGCTGTTCCTTTTTTGGTTCATCCACAGACGGTTCATTTTTCTTCGGCTCGTCTATTTTCGGCTCGTCCTTTTTCTTTGGCGGCTCTTTCTTTGGATCTTCCTTGGCTG
>CAMLMF010000075.1 GCA_946480995.1 uncultured Bdellovibrio sp.
GAGCCGTGGTTAAAAGATATCAAAGCATACTTTAAAAATAATCCCCGCGTCTTGTCTTTGCAAAATGAATTAAACGCTTCTGAATTACTGACAGTCTTAGACAATGCCAAAGCCGTTGTTGTACCAAGCACAGGGGTTGCCCATATAGCCGCGTCTCTAGGAACTCCGGTTCTGGGTTTGTATTCTCCGGTCCGGGTTCAACACCCACGCCGTTGGGCGGCACGCGGCGAACACGTTCATATCTTTATGCCTGAAGTGGCTGACGCAGAAAATGTCGATGCAAATTGCATGCTGCAAATCAAAGTCGACGAAGTTCTTAAAACCCTCAACAAAATTTAAGAAGAAAAAATGCAAAGACATTTCCGCCACTCCCCTGCCATTGAAGAATCTATTGTCAAAGCTTTGGCCCATCACAATTTAAGTTTGATGGACTCAAAAGCTTTAGCAAAATGTGTCTTGGCTTTATCTGATTTTTTTATTCATCAACCCGACGATGCGACCCCGTGGAACGAATCTTGGGCGCAAGTTGCTTATCTTTCTTACTTTCTGCCCCTGAATCTGACTCGTCTTAAAGGCATTATCGAAGAAGCCGACAAAAGATCTTTCTTTGCAGGTCTTGAAGACGTTATTGATTTCGGCGCGGGCCTGGCGACGGCCTCATTGGCCTTGGCCGAAAAACATAACTTTAAGTTCCATCTGATTGAGCGCTCTTCGGAACCCCAACATATTATTGAAAAATACTTTCCGCAGTTTAAGGCCACCGAATGGCAACGAACTTTCTCGGCCCCGCGGTTAAACAACGCTAAAAAAACTTTGGCAGTATTTTCGTATTCTTTGACTGAACTCTCCGACATTCCTGATTGGGCTTACCAGTGCGAAGCTTTGATGTTGGTGGAGCCGTCAACTCAACAAGACGGCCGAAAGCTGCAGGAGCTGCGCCAAAGACTTTTAGACAAAGGCTTTCACGTGTGGGCCCCGTGCACGCACGAAGGGCCTTGCCCGTTGCTAACGCAATCAAAAACCGATTGGTGTCACGACCGCGTGCACTTTGATGCGCCGGAGTGGTTTTTGAAAATGGAGGAGCAACTGCCAATGAAAAATCGCACACTGACAATGAGTTACGTATTGTTAAGAAAAACGGCTCCGGAAAAAATCCACGCCGCCCGCGTTGTGGGCGATCGCTTAAAAGAAAAAGGCAAAGACCGTCAAATGGTCTGCCGCGGTCCAGATCGCGAATTCTTAGCGTGGATGCACAAACATAAATTAGAACAAGAAATTCCTCGCGGAGTTTTAATCAATATCCCCGACAACGTCCAAAAAGTTTCCAACGAATTGCGCGTGCAAAGCGAGATTGAGGTTTTATGAACTACGAAAACGAGTATCAAAAACAACCCGAGCAACCACCCGTAGAAATTCCCTTAGAAGTTTTGAGCGAAGACGCTTTAAAAGGCATCATCGAAAGCTTTATCCAACGCGAAGGCACAGACTATGGCCGCGAAGAGGCGTTGCTTGAAACCAAGTACAAACAAATCTTAAAACAACTGCAAAAAGGCGACGCCAAACTGATCTTTGATCCCAACACCGAATCCCCAGCCATTCTGACTGCAACCGAGTGGAAACGCCTGCAAAATTCAGCTAAAGGTTGATCTAAGTCTAGCCCAAGGGCCGAATCCAAAATCGCCGTTCTATCCCGATATCCTTTGCTTAAATTCGTCGGTATTCTTAAGACGTGAACCGATACTTTTTCCTGCACATCTTTACGCTCTTGATGAGCGTTTTTTCTATTTCAGCCAATGCTGAAACGAACTGCTATTTGATCAACGAATGCAGCAACTTTCGCCGCGATCCCTCTGCCGGTCCTTCACCCGGCACACAACTTAAAATCAATCCCTCCGCCGTTCCCACCGACAAAGGCATCGGAGTCGAAGCTATTTATCACAGTGTCGAAGCCGATTTGGCTTTAATTCGCGGGAATGGTCGATTGGGAGCTGCATTGTCGCCCTCAAACAGCGAGGAAACATTTTTCGGAGCTCCAGGGTTTGAACTCTATGACGATCTTTTAGAAAGAAAAAAGAATCAGAAAAAATACCCGAATCAAAAACTAACTTTGGCTTCGGCTTTTTCAATCGTGGATAAAAAAGGCAGTGGCTTACGCAATTATTCTTTGAAGGCCGGAGTCATGGCCAAATACAACAAACTTACCGAGGGCATCACCGCCGGCGGCGGGTTGAACGGCTCTTGGGGACCGCTGACTGCTGGTTACGCTTACTATAAAGATGAAACTGAGTTAACCCTTGGCTCGGGACCCGATGACAAAAAGATCATCAATTACAACGTGCAAACTTATAATATCGGCGTTTACCTGACGTCGCTGATCTTGAATTATTCGAACATGCGTCTTGAAACCATCGACAAAGACTATTTAGCAACCATCCAACTTTATACAGCCAGCCTAACTTTGGGAAAATTCATTCTGACTGCAGCAAAACGCACAGAAGACTCCCCAGCTCCCGTTTACAATTACGACACGAAAGACCTTGAATATAAAAAAATCAAAGAGGATTACTTTGGCGGAGTTCAATACTCACTCACCAAAAGTTTTCTGCTAGGCGCACTTTACAACTATTACCTGCTCCACGAAGTCTCTGTCTCTGCAACCCTGTTCTTCTAAGAGCTCTTTAATTTTTTTAGACCGTCTGAAATCAACATACGCATAAGAACTTGATAGGGAATTCCTTTAATCGCGGCGACCTCTTTAAGTTCTGCAAGTATTTCCTCTTCTAGGGCAATGCTAGTAGGTTTGCGTCGAGCCCCCTTAAGTCGCTGCATACCCGCAATAATCGCGTCGGTATCAAATTCAATTTTGTCATACATCTTCAAGCGCTTGATAGACTTTTTCATAAAGAAACCTTTCCTTCCTACTTGCTAGCCGCCCACTAATTGGACGTACCTTCTCATCTCGCAAAGTGAACACTATCGACAAGATGCGACCGCGTTTGCTTTGTCCTAGAATACCAAATCGAAGCTCGCTTACGACAGGTTCCATTTGGATACCCAAAAGAACAGTCTTTCTTAACAAAAACACAGACTCAATTTCATCAACAGAGATATTGTGCTTTTGAAGGCTTTTCTGCTCGTTACCTTCGTCCCACTGAAATAGAAAAAACGAAGTTTCTTGGTACCACTCTAGCAACCATAAAATAAACTGGAACTGCGCCATCCCTATCTCCGAATACCGAAAGAACAGCGGGGAGTTCCACATACAACACTATAGCACACTATACTAGCTTCGAGGAAAATATTTCTTTTAAGACTCATTAGAACGCACATCCTCACCTCCAGAGAGCTGAAATGCGAATCAAATACCATTCTTAAGTGTAATATATCGAAAGCTGGCGCTCAAAAGACGGAGCTCCTCGGACGTAGGGACTTAAAAACAAAAAAGCCACTGACTTATCATCAGTGGCTTTTCAATTTTATACTTTAAACAATGTTATGCCAAAAAGGCGTTTTAGTCGTTAACGCTAAAACCAGATACAGGAAATAAAGAAACAGAGATCTGGTAGGTCTTACCTTGATTAGCGCCAGTGTCTAACAACTGAGCTAGCTCCTTGCGGAACTCTTTGATTCTTTCTTTTGCTTCAGGCAAACGAGTTTCATCGACAGTTAATGAAATTGTAGATTGCTCGCGCTCTTCAGAAGGCATTTTTTCTAAAAGACGCTCTAGCTTTCTTTTCATTTTCTTTTCGCGGCTGATTTCGCCAAAACGAGAAAGCTCATCCGGAGTTAAGTTCAAGCGTTCGCCGAACATACGGATTGTTCTCATTGTGACAGTTCGCTTGCCATTAAGAATTTTGGACAAGAATGACGAGTCCACTTCAAGATGGCGGGCAAACGCACGTAGTGAATAACGAGGATAGCTTTGGCTACGGCGAGCCAGTTCATCCTCAAGAAACTGTCTAAAGTCTGAAAATTTATTTTCCTGCATGGAGGAAGAATTATGCGTAGGTCCCCTGATAATCAATATTTTGTTCACAGCCTTACATACATTTAATACAACCGTTCGGGGCGCGTCAAAATCGATTAAAAACCAAGAGCTGCAAGGCTCTCCGGCCCTCGACAACTTCGTAGTACTCATCAGAAATTTTGTACTCAGTCCCCAATATTTCACTCATCCATTGCCGCAATTTTTCTTCATCTCGTTGGGGTCCCAAGATTAATCGATCCGCCTGCAGGTTTCCTTTACTTTTCACTCCCTGAAGGATCTCTAAAATCGTGTACGCACCCACCCCGGCAATCACCACGGTTCCACGCAACGGAGTTTCTATGTCTTGTCCGCTGCTTGCTAAAAAATGTGCTTGGGCGGTGGATTTCGATTTTGGCAAATAGGCCTCAAACCTCCCCCGCAATCGTTCGATGATAGAGTCCACTTGATCGACGAAATAGACCTCAGGGAAGTGTCCACTTTCAACTGCATTAAGCCCCAGGTGGCCATGGTCGCAACAGAAGTCCCAGACCGGTTTTCCGGGTAAAAGCAGAGCGTAAATGTGTTGCAAGCGCGGGGAAAGTTTCAACATGGTGGCCTATAGATAGAATCCCGGTTGACTGTCTGTCCAGAGGAAAGGAAACTCGGCCCATGAAAAAAACACCTCTCGCAGAAACACATCAAGCTCAAGGTGCCCGCATGGTCGATTTCGCCGGCTGGTACATGCCCGTTCAATATCTTGGCCTTCGTGAAGAGCACGATAACGTGCGCAAAAACGTCGGACTTTTCGACGTCTCGCACATGGGCGAAGTTCGTTTCAAAGGCCCGAAAGCCCTCGAGACTTTAGAGTGGTTGACCACGAATGACGTCGCAAAACTTAACGACGGCGAAGCACAATATTCTTTGCTTCCGAATGACCAAGGCGGCTTGGTCGACGACGTCATCGTTTATTGCTTAAAGAAAAATGAAGACTACTTAGTTTGTGTGAACGCCTCTAACGCCGACAAAGATTTCGCGTGGATGGTGAAAAACAACAAGGGTGCTGACATCACCAACGAAAGCGACAAATGGGGTCAAATCGCCATCCAAGGCCCGAAAGCTTTGGAGCTTTGCGACCGCGTTTTCCCATTCAAAGTCAGCGAAATGAAGCCCTTCACTGTTCAATCTGGCAAATTCGGCAATTTCAACATCATGGTCGCAACAACCGGATACACGGGTGAAAAAGGCTGCGAGGTTTTCGTTGAAGCCGCTGGGACTGTCAGTCTTTGGAATACACTTTTAGAAAAAGGCAAAGACCTCGGCACAATGCCCATCGGCTTGGGTGCCCGCGACACTTTGCGTACAGAGATGAAGTATTCCCTGTACGGCCATGAGATTGATGACACGACGAATCCATACGAAGCCGGTCTTGGCTGGGTGATTAAACCCGCTAAAAAAGACTTCATCGGAAAAGCCATCATCGTCGGTAAAAAAGAAGCCGGTTTGCAGCGAAATCTTGTGGGATTTAAGATGCTTGAGAAGGGCATCCCTCGCCAAGGTTACAGCCTATTTTCTTTTGACAACAAAGAAATCGGCAAGGTAACTAGTGGTACACACTCGCCGACCTTGGATGAACCCATCGGTATTGCTTTTATGGACGTCGCTTTAGCGAAAGAAGGAACTGAGTTCCATCTGGATATCCGCGGCCGTAAAGTAAAAGCCGTCGTGTGTAAGACCCCATTTATTTCTAAATAAGGAGCCCATCATGGCATTTCATATCCCTGAAGATTATTACTACACCAAAGAACACGAGTGGGCTCAAGTTGACGAAAATATCGTTACTGTAGGGATCACTGAGTTCGCACAAGATTCATTGGGCGAGATCGTTTACGTTGAGCTTCCAGAAGAAGGTCAAAAAATCACTCAAGGCCAAACTTTCGGCGTTATTGAGTCTGTTAAAGCGGTGAGCGACCTTTATGCTCCTGTTTCAGGCACTGTAATCGAAGTAAACGCGTCTTTGGGTGACGATCCTTCAGTATTGAACGACGACCCAGTGAACGAAGGTTGGTTGGTTCGTATCGAAATGGATACTGAAAAAGAACTCGCAAACCTTATGCGTGCCCCTGATTACAAGAAATTGATCAGCGATAAATAGTTCGTTGCAGGTTTCGGGGATTTTTTTTGAAATTCCCCTTGCAAACCTCCGGCTAAATACGCTATCAATAACGTCTCTTGAGCCTAGAGATGTGTTGCCCCGCTGGTGAAATTGGCAGACACGCTAGACTTAGGATCTAGTGCGCAAGCGTGGGGGTTCAAGTCCCTCGCGGGGCACCAAATCTCTAAGCTCAAGAACGAAATAAAAAGCTGACCTTCGAGTCGGCTTTTTTTATGTCCAAAATCCACAGGCCGTCCTCAGATAAATTTTATAGTGCGACTCATTTTCATATTCTTTGACGAGTTCAAGTAATAAACCCCTACTCTATGAAAACACTAATATCTTTAATTTTGATCCTATCGGGCGTCGCGGCTTCGGCTGGCGAAGTAAAACGTTTGGCAATTCCCACGGTCGACAATATCAAAATCGACACTTTCGTTTATCTTCCGGATAACTTGAAAGATGCAAAAGGCATCATTCTGACAATTGGTGGCTCGGGATTAACGCGCGGTGGGTTCGGTGGCCCGGCTAATTTTTCGCAACTTTCTGCTGCAAATAATTTTATCGGTGTTGAGTGGAATAAACGGGGAATCACAACGTCAACGAAAGTGGACTCTGCCGCAGTGGACTTCGCAATCTATAATACAGCAACGATTGAAAATATCGTCGTCGACGGGGGCAGTGTCTTAGAATATATGCGCAAAGCATATCCACATCTGCCCGTATTCGTCTTGGGTGGCAGCGAAGGTTCGGTAACAACCACATTACTTGCAGAGTATTTCCCAAAAGACATCAAAGCAGTAGCCACTTTTGGCAATGTGATTATGCCATTCGTTCAAACAACAAGCATGCAAATCACTGACGTGTACTTAAAAAAAATGTGGCCTGATCTTGATGCAAATAAAGATCAATCCCTTTCACCATCAGAAATTTCGACCTATAAGCCGAAATCAGCAGACCTTCACTTACCATTACAAATCGATTTTGCTAAAGCTGATCTGTCCGCCGATGGTGCCCTTTCATTCGACGAAATGGCTATGTACTTGGTGAATTACTTCATGAACGAAAATCCCAACCCAAATTATTGGTATGAAACTAGCGGCGTAGCTGGAAAATACCTAGATTCTATGTTCCGTACGCCACCGTTAACTTCGCGTGCCTACAATATTTCAATTCCCGTGTTTATCGCGCAAGGAGAAGACGATTGGAATACTCCGGCAAAAGATGTTTATCAGTTCCAAGTTCAATGCAAAACTTCTCGACTGAATAACTTCAGCTTTAAGTATTATGCGAAAGTAGGCCATGCGCCTTCAAAAGAAATGTTCAGCGATTTCCTGAGCTACTTTGAATCTTTTGTTCCGGCTAAGTAAATTCTAATTTTTCATTACGAAAAAGCCGACCCTAGAGTCGGCTTTTTTATTTCAGAACTTGTTGATAATAACCTAATGCCCGTTCAGGCTAAAAGGCGAACTCGTCGTTCCCTCTGAACCAAAATAAACGCAAGAAAACTTAATCTGCTGATGCGAAATCTCAAAGCTTGTATTCGCTAGAGGGCACATCGGGTTTCCAGCAAAGTTTTGCGTAGCTAGAATCTCTTCCGGCTTGTTATCTGGCGATAGTAAAGAGCGAACAATCTGCACACTCATACCTCGCCCCGCACTGTCAGCGCCACAGTTATTGGGCTCCCTGATCGTAAAGCGCAAACGCAAATTGGTCGTACTGCTTTCTTGAAAAAAGATAGAGCCATCTAACGGATTTTTGCCGACACTTGTTTCATAAGACATTAAGTTTTCTGCCTGAAACAAACGACTGCTGACGATCTGCGCACCAAACTGCACGCCGCCAGACTCCGCGCGACATTGAAAGATGTCACGAATACCAAACTGAGTTCCGATCTTGCCTTTGCGCTTAGCCACAGCCACCAGAGACGACGCCACCGAGTCTAAAAGGTCGCGGCCAAATGCAAACGGACCAATTTGTTCGTTGTCAGAAACCGAGCGCCCCTGAAAAGAAACTTTGTGCAGGAATTCGTGGGTTAACAAAAACAGCACTTGCGTAGGGGCTAAAACCTTCACCGAGTCGCGATGAATCTCGATAGGACCAGCAGGGCCTAATTCGGTTCGCGCTGACACAATCATCGGCTGCCCATCAGGGCCCATCACGTAAAGCGGTTCTTCGCGCAAGACGAAGGGAGTTTGCTTCGTCCCCTGACTTAAGCTCAAAACTTCTAAGGCGATGGCATTGAAATATTCTTTACAAAATTTTACTTGCTCTGCGTTCATATTCTTCAAATGACAAAAAGATTTCATTTCATCTTCTTCATTCAAAACAAATTTGATCGTGTCGATCATGGATTCTTTAGTTGCGCGCATAAATTCGAAAATTGGGTCTCCCCCATTGCCGACAATCGTGCCAGACGCGAAACTATTTACGGAACACAATCCACCCAAAATCAGAACGCAGAAAAATCTTACAAAATTATTTTTCTTCATAGTTAGATCCTATTGGAGTCAGATGGATGGCAACTTGCACTAGGTTGTCTTTACCATTGGGATTGCTCTCGATAAACTCAAGCAACTGATTCTGAAAAGAATCTATCAACCCACGCAGCTCATCCATTTTATTTTTGTCGACCGATAACAACACCGTCGACGCTTTTCTGCGATGTGAAGGCAAAGTCTCAACTCCCCTTTGTGCGATCCCCAAAGCCTTCTTGTGGAAGGCACGAATATCGGCGTTAGGAATTTCGTTCGTTGTCGCCACAGCGACTTCTTCAGGAACAATCTGACCGTGCGGAGTCCGACGCCAAAAACCTTCTCGCAGCAAAAAATCCGCAGACTTTTTTATCCGCTCCGGCGAAGCAATGCCCGACAACATTTGATGCAGACGAGCTGGCTCCAAATCAAAACCGCGTATATTCACAAGGTCTTTCACATAGGGATTCAACCAATCCACCAGCAAATGATTCTTAGTCTTACGTGGCAGCTTCGGCGTTTCATTTGCAGAAGACGGAGCAGCTTTCACATGCACACTTAAAAGTTGCTTGTCGATGTACTCTTGCTCAATCTTCGTTAATTTAAATATCAG
>CAMLMF010000076.1 GCA_946480995.1 uncultured Bdellovibrio sp.
ACAAAGCTCTTTGCTGATCATATTCTTTTAGATTTTTCGCTAGATCTTTATGCAAGGTTAGCATCGTCTTGATGATTTCATTCACCTTGGCTTGATCTGTGGTGTGCTGTTTTTCTAAGATAAGTTTTTCAATTTCCGCTTTGCCCGACTGAACTTTAGCTTCAAGCCCCTGCACACGGGCAAAGACCACATTATAGCTTTCTTCATCGGATTTGATTTCTTTCGGAGGAGCGGCAGCGCCCTCGTGGCCCCCTTCAGCCGGCGCACCATGTCCGCCGCCGTGGTCTTCTGCAAATGCTGAAACACTGGTAAAAACCAAGCACACGCAAACAACCTTAAGAGCCTGCAAGAACATCTTGCCTCCATGAAATTTTAAACGGCAGATACTTAATACGGTTCACCAGCACAGAAGCTTTCGCTGGAGACAATCTTGGAATCACCAAACGGCCTTCACCGACCGTGTTTAATACTTCCGTCAAATCCCAACCAAACCGTGAATCTGTCATTGCTTCTTTTAATTGTAACAGAAGGTGGCTGGATTCAATACCTTCGATCACAACCGTGTAACTAAATGGACCAACTTCCGAGTTCGCATTTGCAAAATCAGTCACATCTGAAAAGTCAGGGGTGTCAGAAACACCTGAAGCTGCAATAGGTTCGGGAATGGAATCCAGGGTCTGACTAAAGTCGTAAGCGGATTCTTCGTGGGATGGTTCTTGCGCGGGGGGAACTTCGACTTCCACCTCAGCGGGCATTTCTTCGCCGTGGACCACATAGGGTTCTGGCGTGATCTCATTCGAACTATTATTGTCGGCAAAGTTATTTATCGGCGGTTCAAAACCGGCAGAGCCATCGTAAGCATTATGTTCTGGAGGTTGGAAGTTTTGAAATCCAGAGCCCTCTTGAAACGAAGACTCTTGAGGATTATCCGCGGGAGCAATCACTTCCGCTTCGTTGTGCGGCTCAACCTCGTGTTGAGCCATTTCCGGCTGACCATTCCAATCGATAAAGTAGACCGCGCTGCAATGGGGACAGGTAAATATCGTCCCCAAGTGCTTATCAAGAATCTCTATCGACTGCTGGCAGCTCGGGCAGGAAATCAATTAGCGTTTTCCTTTGCCTTGCTTTTCCATACGACGACGATCTTCACGATTCATCGGACGGTCATCGCGAGGACCGCCTTGGAATGACATTTTGCGTGTCTTTGGTTCTTCACCTCCGCCCACTTCTGGCAAGCTGTGACCGATATCAGACTCACCCGGAGATGAATAATCTAATTCGTCCAAATCTGTGCCTTCTGGGCGCAGACTTTCTAAAACTTGTTCTTCGGATTGCTGTGCAACCAACTGAACACGCATCACTTTTTCAATCGCATCGGCCTTGAACGTGTTGTTCAAAGTTTCAAAGGCCTTGAAAGCTTCTTTTTTGTATTCAATTAAAGGATCTTTTTGCGCGTAACCACGCAGGCCAATACCTTCTTTTAGTTTATCGATCACGTATAAGTGATTCTTCCAGTGGTGATCGATACTTTGTAACAAGATCATCTTTTGAACTTGTTCAAAGAACTGACCCATCGAAGATTTCTGACGTTCGAAAACTTCTTTAACGCCTTTTTTAATCGCGTCTGTCACTGTTTCTGAATTCACTGACATGGTTTCGAAATCAATTTTGAAACCAAAAGTTTGGCCCAATGAATTGTTCAAACCTTCAAGGTTCCAATCTTCTTTTTTGCCATTTTCAGGCATGTAAGTATCCAAGATATTAGATACAACGTCACCTAACCAATCCAGCGTCGTACGCTCGATCTCTTGGCCTTCAAGAACTTTTCTGCGCATACCGTAAATCGCGTTTCTTTGCGCATTCATAACAGAGTCGTACTCCATCAGATTTTTACGGATATCAAAGTTATGTCCTTCGACTTTTCTTTGTGCGCCTTCGATGGCGTTAGTCACCATTTTTGCTGTGATTGGTTCGTCTTCAGGAATGTTCAGCATTTCCATGATTTTTTGGATACGTTCACCATTAAAGATGCGCATCAGTTTATCTTCTAATGAAAGATAAAAACGCGATTCCCCTGGATCCCCTTGACGGCCCGAACGACCACGCAATTGATTATCAATACGACGTGATTCATGTCTTTCCGTACCGATGATGTACAAGCCACCCACCGCACGCACTTCTTTGCGCTCAGCTTCGACTTGCGGTTTGATTTTTTCTAGGGCTGCTAAATATTCCGGAGAGTCATCGTTGCCGACAGCGGCTTTCGCCAACATCTCTGCATTACCACCCAGCATGATATCCGTACCACGGCCCGCCATATTCGTAGCGATCGTCACCGCATATTTACGGCCTGCCTGCGCCACGATTTCAGCTTCGCGTTCATGTTGTTTTGCATTCAAAACTTCATGTTTTACGCCTTCTTTGCGTAAGAAATTGCTTAAGGCTTCGGATTTTTCAATCGACTCTGTACCAACCAAGATCGGCTGACCTTTTGCCGAACGCTCTTTGATATCTTTCGTGATTGCTTTAAATTTTGCATTTTCAGACTTATAAACCACGTCTTCTTGGTCGATACGTTGGATCGGTTTATTTGTCGGGATCACATTCACGGCAAGTTGATAGATTTTATTGAACTCAACTGCTTCTGTGTCCGCTGTTCCCGTCATACCAGAAAGTTTTGTGTACATACGGAAATAGTTTTGGAAAGTGATCGTCGCCAAAGTCTGATTTTCAGACTTCACTTCAACGCCCTCTTTCGCTTCGATAGCTTGGTGCAAGCCGTCGCTCCAGCGACGACCCGGCATCAAGCGACCTGTAAACTCATCCACGATCACGATTTCGCCATCTTTGATCATGTACTCAACGTCACGACGGTAAAGGTAGTAAGCCTTTAAACCTTGGTAAACGTGGTGCAGGATCTCGATATTTTGTGGATCGTAAAGATTTGAAAGACCCATCAACTCTTCGACTTTCGCATTTCCTTCGTCTGTCAAAGAAGCTGTTTTAGATTTTTCTTCCATATTAAAGTGCACGTCGCGCTTTAATTGCGGAATGATCGCGTTCACCGCGTGATATTTATCAGTCGAAGATTCTGCAGGGCCTGAGATAATCAAAGGCGTACGCGCTTCGTCGACAAGGATGGAGTCACACTCATCCACAATCGCATAGTTGTGACCGCGCTGAACGTAATCCGCCAAATCAAATTTCATGTTGTCGCGAAGGAAGTCGAAACCCAATTCGTTGTTCGTGCAATAAGTGATATCGCAAGCGTACATTTCTTTACGTTGCTGATCGTTCAAACCGTGAACGATGATACCCGTAGTTAAACCCAACCATCCGTAAAGACGACCCATCCACTCAGCATCACGGCGAACCAAGTAATCATTCACTGTGACTAAGTGCACGCCTTTACCAGTAAGAGCATTCAAATAAACTGGAAGAGTGGCCACAAGGGTTTTACCTTCACCGGTTCTCATCTCTGCGATGTTCCCACGATTCAGGATAATACCACCGATCATTTGCACGTCGTAGTGGCGCATGCCCAATACACGCTTAGAAGCTTCACGACAAACCGCGAAGGCTTCCGGCAAAATATCATCAACTGTTTCGCCTTTCTTTAGACGTGCCTGAAACTCAGGAGTCTTGGCTTTAAGTTGATCATCCGTGAGTGCCGCCATTTGAGGTTCTAGGGCATTGATGCGATCCACAGTTGGTTGGATCTTTTTCATTTCACGATCGTGCTTCGTACCGAATAATTTTGTCAGAATTTGTGTCACCATAGATGAAAAGAATATCCCCAAAGCAACCTATGCGGCAAGACACGCAGCCCATTCATAGTCGCGTCATTGGCTCGAATTCATTCGCTATTTTCCGGTTCTCGACTAAAGGCCATGACAGATAAGTAATTATTTAGAATTGAGCGGGGTTTTAAAATTATTTCTGAAACTTCATCTGACGCACGCCTTCGTAGGCGGCGATAGCCACTGAGGTGGCTAGATTTAAACTGCGTGCGCCTTCGCCGATCATCGGGATCGTCACAGTTTGTGTGGGATGCTTTAGAAGTAAATCGGGATCTAAACCTTTTGTTTCTTTACCAAAGACAAACCAGTCACCTTGTTGAAATTTAGGTTCAAAATAGGTGCGTTGAGTTTTCGTGGTAAAAAGCCAAATTTTCGCGGGATCTTCGACCAACTTCCACCAGTCGGCGAAAGTCGCATGATGGTGCCAAGTCAGATGAGGCCAATAATCTAGGCCCGCGCGTTTGACGTTAGTGTCATTGATTTCAAAACCCATTTTACCCACGATGTGCAGTTCGCAATTCGTCGCTACACACGTGCGCCCGATATTTCCTGTATTTTGCGGAATCTCGGGCTCAATCAAAACAATGCGGAATAATTTTTCAGAATTAGGCAAGATGTCTAAAAACCTCTTGGCCGAGCTTGGAAAGTGCCAACCTTCTGCCTTTATCGACGATCAATTCTAGATTCATCAATTCACGATAAAGAGTCAGGTCAATAGGAACGATCTCTCGACCAGTCGATCTTCCTAGCTTCTGTATATACGTTGCTTGCTTTTCCGTCAGCTGCGAAGTCAACACAGGTTGATCTTCCATCGATTTTTTCCAGTCACCACCAGGAATAACTGCGGCATTCACTGGCAACTTAAGCGGATTTAAAAAATACGCCCATGCTTTGATGGCCTGCGATGTGCCCTCCGGGAAGACTTCAATCTCTTCTCTAGAGTAAAGGCTCATTTCTGGCGACTGACGATTGAATCCGAAAAACTCATCCAACAGACCCAATAAAATTTCTGAGGTCTTCAGCTCGACAAGCTGCCCCGGAACCAAATCTCCCCCGCCTTTAACGATCACAGGGAAGCCGACTTTCAAACGATAAGCCGTCGCCTTTGCACGCGCAAATACTGAAGATTCCATGAAATTTTGAATTTTAGAGAAATGCACCATTCCTTCACAGAATGATCCATATACGAAAAAACGTGTTGTAGTCATTATACCCCCCGAGTACGACAACAATAGTGGCTTTTCCAAAAAGAGGTCCCGTGTGTACCAAAAACCACAGCCCGCCGCAAGCCGCAAAGTCAGTGAAATGTCATTTTTTCTCCTCTGTGACACTTACTGGTTCGCGTTATTTCGAAATTAAAAAAATTAAATGACTTTAACAGTTTTTGCTTTCTCACAGTCCTTTGCTATGCTCTTGAAAAGAAAATTTTAACCAAGCAGTTCAATGAAAAAAATTGAAGCCATTATCAAACCCTTCAAACTCGATGATGTGGTCGATGCTCTCTCAGAGGTCGGCGTAGAAGGGATCACTGTCTCAGAAGTTCGCGGCTTCGGCAGACAAAAAGGCCGCACAGAAGTTTACAAAGGTGCGGAATACGTAGTCGACTTTCTTCCCAAAATTAAAATCGAAGTCGTTTTGCCAGCAGCTCTGGTTGACAGTGCTGTCGAAGCGATTCGTAAAACAGCTCACACAGGAAAAATCGGTGACGGAAAAATTTTCGTCCTGCCTGTAGAGTCAGCTCTGCGCATCCGTACCGGCGAAAAGGATGAGCAGGCTCTTTAAGTTTTTGTATTTTTAAAAGGCTCGGAGGCCCCATGACAGGAAATGAAGTACTAAAGTTCGCCAAAGAAAAAGGCGCAAAGATGGTAGATCTCAAGTTCTGCGATATGATCGGAACTTGGCAACATTTAACCGTTCCGTTGCATCAGCTGACGGACGAGACTTTTGAAAACGGTTTCGGCTTTGACGGAAGTTCAATCCGCGGCTGGAGAGGCATTGAAGAGTCCGACATGATCATCATTCCTGATCCAAAAACAGCGATGATGGATCCATTCATGACAACTCCTACTTTGTCATTAATCTGCGATGTTTGCCTTCCTGAAACATTGCAACCTTACGACCGCGATCCTCGTCAAATCGTGAAAAAAGCGATCGCTTACATGCAATCAACTGGTATTGCAGACACTGCTTACTTTGGGCCAGAAGCAGAATTCTTTATCTTTGATGACGTTCGTTACGAACAAACTAGTAACTCTGCTTTCTATATGGTGGATAGCGAAGAAGCCGTTTGGAACACGGGGCGCGACGAAGGTGGCAAAAATCTTGGTTACAAAGTTCGTAGCAAAGAAGGTTACTTCCCAGGTCTGCCAACAGATTCCCAACAAGATCTGCGCACAGATATTTGCTTAGAGCTTGAAAAATGTGGCATGGAAGTAGAACGCCATCACCATGAAGTTGCAACTGCAGGCCAAGGCGAAATCAATTTCCGCTTTGATACAGCTTTGAACATGGGCGACAAAATGATGTGGTTCAAATACATCGTAAAAAACGTGGCAAAACGTTATGGCAAAACAGCGACATTCATGCCGAAACCACTTTTCGGTGATAACGGTTCGGGCATGCACATCCATATGTCTTTGTGGAAAGATGGAAAAAATCTTTTCGCGGGCAACAAATACGCAGGTCTTTCTGAAATGGCCTTGCACTATATCGGTGGCGTTTTGAAACATGCTCCGGCACTTTGTGGAATCATCAACCCGACAACAAACTCTTACAAACGTTTGGTTCCGGGATTTGAAGCTCCGACAAAATTAGCTTACAGCTTTAAAAATCGTTCTGCAGCGATGCGTATTCCAAATTCTGGACCGAATCCAAAAGCAAAACGTATTGAATTCCGTACTCCAGATCCAACAGCAAATATTTATTTGGCTGAAGCGGCGATCTTGATGGCGGGTCTTGATGGTATCATCAACAAGATTCACCCAGGTGATCCATTGGATAAAGATATTTACGGATTGCCTCCGCAAGAAGCAGCTGCGATCCCATCTGTTCCGGGAACTTTGGAAGAAAGCTTGGAAAATCTGCGCGCTAATTGCAGTTTCTTGAAAAAAGGCGATGTTTTCAGTGCGGATCTTATCGATACTTGGATTCAATATAAAATCGATAAAGAAGTTCGCCCTGTCCAACAAAGACCAGTTCCTTACGAGTTCCACCTGTATTACGACTGTTAAAAACTGGTGACGATGAAAGATGTGGGGCGAGGCGGCTTGCCCCACTAGACTTCACCTTATTTTTAGTTCAAGATTACTAAAAATAACTACATACAGGGATAAATATGGCAGCAGACGACGTTAGAAATTTTATGGGTTATCTTTGGATTCGCCAAGAAGATGGCGTGATTACAATTGGTATCAACGAAGACGGCCTAGAGGATTTCGAAGAAATCACGTCTGTTGAACTTCCTGCAGAACAAGAAAAAATTGACGCTGACGTTGTCATCGGAACACTTGAAACTGATGACGGTCCTTTGGATATTTATTCTCCAGTTTCTGGAACAGTGATCGAAGTAAACTCGCAAGTTATCGAAGAACCCTCTTTGATTATCGAAGACCCGTACGAAGAAGGCTGGTTGGTGCGCATTGAAGCCGACGAAGACCTTGATGAAGACGAGGACGAAGATGATGAAGACGATGATGATGACGAAGACGACGATTTAGATGAAGATGAAGACTAAATAAAAAGCCCCGATGAAAATCGGGGCTTTTTGCTATCTAGAGCGCTACTTTTGCCCGCGCTTACTGACCAGATTGACGATAAAGCTGATCACAGCTAATGCCAAGAATACCATCAAAAGAATTCGCCCAATTTCCATCGACATCCCGGCAATACCAGATGCACCGAAAATAAAAGCGACGACGGCGATAATAAAAAATATGATTGCGGCTCTTAACATGTGGACCTCCCTGTGTCTCAGCTTCATTATGCCTTTTCAATTTTAGATAAATACCTGAATCAGCAGAACTGACAAAACTCAATGACCGGACGTGATTTTTGGCACATAGTTATCAGACATCAAGGCTTGGGGCTTATGACTACGCGTTTTGAAAATCTTATTCTTTATTCAATTTGCACCGCGATCTGGGGTTCCACTTGGTTGGTGATTACTTTTCAAATCGATGCGGCCTCCCCACTGACTTCCGTCTTTTGGCGCTTTCTTTTAGCAACGGGAATACTTTTAGGTTTTTGCTTTTATAAAAAACAGAACTTAAAATATTCAAAAAAAGAACACCTGCTTTTTGCCGGACAAGGCATCTTAATGTTTTCAATCAACTATATGCTGACCTATATCGCTGAAACGATGATCAGTTCTGGTTTGGTTGCCTTAAGTTTTACGGCGTTGGTTTACTTCAATATGTTCGGAATGCGCTTATTTTTTAAAAAGCCCATTCAAAAGAATGTCATCCTTGGTTCTGTACTGGGTGGCTTGGGTATTGTCTTCATTTTCTTAAATGAAATTCTTCACTTTGACCCCAGCTCAAAAACTGTTCTTGGCTTACTGGTCGGATTTTTAGGAACTATCGCGGCCTCTTCGGGCAATATGATTGCGCAAAAAAGTTACCAGCTGCGTATTCCCATTGTTGCCACAAATACATTTGGAATGCTTTACGGCAGCCTTTTCACCCTGCTGGTGATCTTCATACACGGGGACTCTTTGGCGATTCCTTTAAATGCACGGTTTTTAGGGGCTCTTTTGTATTTAGCTCTTTTTGGGTCTGTGATCGCTTTTGGTGCCTATTTATCTTTGGCTGGAAAAATTGGCGCAGAAAAAGCCGCCTATACCAGTGTGATTTCCCCGGTCATTGCTTTGATTCTTTCAAGTTTCTTTGAGAACTTTCAGTGGACCCCGTACATTGTTACCGGGGTCTTATTGTGTTTACTAGGGAATATTTTAACCCTGACCAAATCAATCAAGAAGGTTTAGTTCATCTAGCGACGACCGACCATGATTTGCAATTCTCCGACAAGATCCTGCATCCCTTGGGACAGATTAGAGATCTGATCACTGGTTTGCGCTACACCTTGTGCGACCTGGGCATTTTGTTGTGATGACTGATCTAATTTTGCCATAGCTTCGCCAATTAAGGTGATCCCGCGCGCTTGTTCTTGGCTGGCGCCAGCGATCTCATTGTTAATTTCCACCACTTTTTTTGCGGACTCTAGAAGCTTATCTAAAAGAGTACCGCTTTGTTGTGCCGTCGCACTACCCTCGTTGATGGTCTGAACACTCTCTTGTATCATTTTGGATATATCTTTTGCAGAGTCTGCGCTTCTTTGTGCGAGGCTGCGAACGGCTTCAGCAACAACTGAAAAACCTTTCCCCT
>CAMLMF010000077.1 GCA_946480995.1 uncultured Bdellovibrio sp.
GTGGAATCATGAACGACAACAACCCCACGACTCTTTTGCCCTCTTCCCAGAATGCAAACCAAGTCATGTGGAACACAAATCAAACTTCGAAAGTTCCTGAAAACAAGACCATTGTCTATCAATCCGAAGTGATGGGCAGCTTGATGAAGATGATCGATCGCGTAGCTCCGTCGGGCGCGAACATCCTAGTATTGGGTGAGTCAGGTACGGGTAAAGAGCTTATTGCACGTGCTATTCATGATCGTTCCAACCGCAAAAACAAACCGTTTGTGGCAATCAACTGCGGTGCTCTTCGTGAAACTTTGCTTGAGTCTGAACTTTTCGGTCACGAAAAAGGTTCTTTCACAGGTGCTTACGCTCGTAAGATCGGTTTGGCTGAAGCGGCTTCTGGCGGAACATTGTTCCTTGATGAAATCGGTGAATTGGATCCAGCAATCCAATCAAAGCTTTTGCGTTTCATCCAAGAAGGTGAAGTTTACCGCGTAGGTGGTAAAGACCCGATCCGCGTTGATATCCGTTTGATCTGCGCGACAAACAGAGAATTGGACCAAGAAGTTGTTAAAGGCAATTTCCGTGAGGACCTTTTCTATCGTATCAACACAATCGTAGTAAGTGCTCCACCACTTCGTCGTCGTAAAGATGACATCCCGGCATTGGTGAATCACTTCTTGAATCATTCCCAACACGCGTATTTGAATCGCGGCCGTACATTGCATGAAGATGCAATGAAAGCTTTGGTTCGTTACGAGTGGCCAGGAAATATTCGTGAGTTGCAAAACGTGTGTGAAAGACTGCAGATTTTGTCTGACGGTCACATGATCATGTTGAATGACGTTCCTGAAAACATCCGCAATGGCGAGATGGAAAAAGACATCATCGACTACGATCCACAAATGACTTTGCACGAACTAGAAAAGCGCTACATCTTGAAAGCATTGGCGCACTTTGGTGGTAATAAAACTCAAGCGGCAAACAACTTGGGTATTACGATCAAAACTCTTTATAACAAACTTCACGAATACGGTGAGTTTGAAAAGTTCGCGGTTCATACTAAACCGATGAAGTAATATTCATCGTCCTGACGTTCTAGCTACCCCGGAGTGGTTCCCTCTCTTTTTCCACTTCGGGGTTTTTTATTTGTGCTTGCGTTGTTGCCTTCCAATTTATTGCTACCATTCGTAGCCCCTGATTCCGTTCAGTGAATCCAGAAACTTCGACTTTTTACACTCCGAGCGGCCTTTTTCGTCACCTCGTAAAATGACTGTACAAAAATGAGACGTGGGACCCTATTGAATGTTTTACAGAGTGGCTTGGGCATTGCATTTAGGTACCTCGAGGTAAGAGGTTGTTTATGAATAAATGTTTTGCGTTGTTCATGTCTATAATTTTCGTTGCACAGGCCAGTTCAGCGGTCGAAGTCAGACGAGGCGTCGTCGTTACGTCCTCTGCACCACGCTATCATTCAGGCCCTGTATCCGTTAAACAGTGTTCACAAATGATTTTTTCGCAGTTAAGCACTTATGAGTCTGGAACATTGGCGGCTTGTTCTTTAGGGAGAACCGACGAAATGTTCCGTGACTGTACTGTGGCGGTCGCTTCGAACCTTGATCAGCAGAATCCTGCCGAGATTGAATTGGCGGGTTACGCTTGTGTGCATACCCAGTTAAATTCTTCTGTGCAAAATTGTACTGTGGCATTGGCTAAGTATTTAGGTCCTAACGTAAAGGATGTTAATCCATTTGCCTTAAGTCTTTGTACAAATGCAAGGAACCCCGAGTACGCTCAATGTGTGATTCAATTGCACTATAATGGTGGCCAACCTGTCGTTGCAGAAGGACTTCCGATCGATGCGGATCGCTTGTGTCGTCAGGGTACAAATAGAGATCTAAATGCATGTATTATGCAAAAGTTCCAGAGCGGTTATGGCCGTAACGATAAAAACTTAGGTGTTAATGTCGCTCTTGATTGTATGCAAGAACACGACCCCATCACCAAAGCCCGTAAAGAAGAAGAGCGTCGTCGTATCGAAGAACAACGCCGCATCGAGGAGCAACGTCGTCTAGAGCAAGTTCGTCGTCAGCAGATGGAAGAGCAGCGCAGACAAGAGGAGCTTCGCCGTCAACAGGAACAAAGACGTCAAGAAGAGGCTCGTCGCCAAGAAGACTTGCGCAGACAGCAAGAGCAACGCCGCTTAGAAGAACAGCGTCGCCAAGATGAAATTCGCATTCAGCTGGAAGTCCAACGTCGTATGGAAGAACAACGCCGTCTGGAAGACATCCGTCGTCAGGTCGAAGCACAGCGTGCAGCAGAACAGCAACGTTTGTTCGAACAGCAGCGTCGTCAAGCTGAACAAAAGCGCATTGAAGAACAGCAAAAGCAAAAAGCTCTTGATGATTTAATTGCGCAGCAAGAATCAAAACATCAACGCCAAGAAGAAGCCCAGAAGCGCCAGCAACAGTTGGATGAGCAGAAACGACAAAATGATGCGAAAGCGCAAACACAACAAGAAGAAGCGCGAAAAAAACAATTAGAAGAACAGCGTAAACAGCAAGAGGCTGCGGATAAGAAAAAAGCGGATGAAAACAGACAGCAACAAGAAAAACAGCGCAGAGCTGAAGAGGAAAGCAAAAAACGCCAACCTCCGATCAGACCGCCGGATGCTCCACCAGCAACTTCAAGTGATGGCGGCGGAGTGATCCTTGATTTACCAAATTTAGATTAAGTAAATAAAAAAGCCCTCTTGAAAAAGAGGGCTTTTTTCGTTGATCTAAAATCCAGGCGTTTGGCTATTTATCGTAAAGCTGCGCAAACTTTTTCATAAAGCGAACTGTCTGAGATATTAATTCTTCTTTAGGTGTTTCGTGCATGATGCATTCAAAGAAGAACATGCCGTCCATATAGGTATCGACATCGTAACAAAGTTCTTCGACCTTGGTTCCAGGGCGTAACTTACCACCGTCAGCCAAAGCCTGAACTCGCGCCACCAGCTTTTGATCTAATTGCATTGGGATCGTTTCACGCATGCGCTTTTTGAACTGCTTATTTACTAAGGCTTGTGAAAAGATGATTTTCGCAAAGTCCGTGTGGGTGCAACCATCCTTGATACGGTTTTGTACGTAATATTCTAGCTCTTGCGCCAAAGTTTCCTGTGGGGGATAGGGAAGCTCGCGAAAAATCATTTCGTGCAAAAAGCTTTCGATGATGGCGATCAACAGACCTTCTTTACCATCGAAGTAACGCGCAATTAATGACTCATTTACATCCGCTTTTTTCGCGATCATTTTTGTCGTAGCACCGTCAAAACCATGCTTTGAAAAGATCTCGCGACCGGCATTTAATAAACGCTCTTCGGAAGCCGAGCGGTCCCGTTTTTTGCACTTAACTTGGGCATCGCCCTGGTCTAGTACTGCGTCTTTTTGAGATGTTTCCGTCATTGAAAACCTCCTGAGAATTAGTATAAATACCCGAAATCCCTTATCTTTGTCTAGTGTATCATAAGGAATTTTTATTAGCAATAAAGTAATTGATTGCTTACTTAGGTCACTTCAGCTACTTTAAGTATGTAAGCGATTACTTAACGGAGTAGAAATATGAAAAAAATCGATATCCTCCAGGGCTCTAGTTTGTTGCTGATCTTCTTAGCGTTGCTCGCGGGAAATTCAGCAACTGCCATGTCGCTAGATGCTTATCTGGACAAAGTAAAACAAGAGGGCCTGGGTTACAAAGCCAGCTCAGAGCAAGTGGAAGCCTCCACACTTAAGGGGCGCGAAGCCGATGTGACTTTCACTCCGCGTCTTTTAGTGAATGCGCGACTGGGGCATGACGGCAAAGAGCAGTTTGCCTCGGCCATTACCTACGATAGATTGCGCATGCAAAACTATTCTTTAGGAGTTTCCCAGGAGTTTAGCTTTGGTCTGCAGACCAAACTTTCCTATGCCTTAGATAGAACTGAGGTGGAAGGTGCGACCTTGCCTGCGGGCATGAGCAATACCTTTTGGACAGCGACTCCGACCCTAGAATTAACTATGCCTTTGTGGGGAAATGGTTTCGGCCGTACAGCACGCGCGAACCGTGACCAAACTCGTTATTCAAATCAAGCCGAGCAATATGCCGCTGAAGCACAATTAAAAGCAACATTGGTTGAGGCCGAAGCTGCTTATTGGAGATTGGCAGCCGCGCAGGAAGTTGTGTTGGTGCAAACTCGCGCCGGGAAACAAGCGCAAAGCATTTTAGATTACGTCAGTCGTAAAGCTAAAATGAACTTGGGTGAAAACGCCGATGTTCTGCAGGCAAAAGCCTTGGTTGAAGCGACGACTTATCAGTTGCAGTTAGCACACAACCAAGAAAAGGCAGCTCGTCGCAATTTCAACACTTACATCCACAAAAATGCAGAAGAATCTGTGCCCGCATTAGATGGTATTAACTTCGCAGCTTTAGATAAAGTAACTATTCCTGCAGCGAAGCCAGGGGATCGCTATGATGTGAAAGCGGCCGAGGCGCAAGCATACACAGCTAAAGCCTCAGCAGCTTTGGTGGGTGAAAGAAACAAACCGACTTTGGATGTTTACGGCAGCTATGCTTTAAACGGTCAAAATGCCGAGATGAACGAAGCGATCAAGGCCGCCGGACGCACTGAGCGCGACACAGCTTTCGTGGGAGTTCGCATGAACATTCCATTAAATTTGTCAGCGGCATCGGATGCTAAAGCTGGGGCTTTGAAAGCTGAAAAAGTAGCCCAGTTAAATTACGAATATAAACAGTTTGTTCAAGATCAAGATTGGACCAACCTGACTCAACAATTGGGTGAGGCGAAAGAAAATCTGCGCTTAACAACAAATATCGTAAACGCGCAAAAAGCGAAGTTGGAAAACGAGCGCTCCCGTTTACGCCAAGGCAGAACAACGACGTATCAAGTTCTTCTGTTTGAACAGGACTTCTCACAATCTGAAGTCAGCCGCGTTCAAGCAGCGTCCGCGATCCTTGGCTTGCAATCACAAATTAAACTTTATCAGTCTTCTTTAGCAGGAGGTAACTAGCCATGAGCTTACCTAAGATATCGATTAGCAGACCCATTTTCATTACCTGCGTGACCATCGCAATTGTCGTGGTCGGCTGGGCATCCTTTAAATCCATGTCAGTGGACTTATATCCTGACGTCAGCATCCCAGTTGTAACTGTGCAAACAGTGTACGCGGGAGCGGGGCCTTCAGAAATTGAGACCCTGGTCAGTCGTCCAATCGAAGAAGAAGTCAGTACGATTTCTGGTATCAAACGTTTAACTTCAAAAAGCTTAGAAGGCGTTTCGCAAGTTATCGTTGAATTCAACAGCAGTGTTGATGTGAAGTACGCCGAACAACAAGTGCGCGATAAAGTAAATATCGCCAAACCAAAATTGCCTGATGAAGTGGAAGATCCAGTTATCAGAAAGTTTGACCCTGCCGATACGCCTATCTTGATGGTGTCTTTGACAGCGAAAGGTTTAAACGATGCGCAGCTTTTTGATATCGCCGATGAATTTATCAAACCGCGTTTAGAACAAGTTAATAACGTCGGTGCGATTGAAATTTTCGGGGGACGTAAAAGAGAAATCCAAGTTCTTTTGGATCGCAACAAATTGCGTGCGCGTGAAATCTCTGTCAGCCAAGTGGCGGGTCAATTAGGCGCTTCGGGACAAAACATTCCAAGCGGTAAAGTTGAACAGGGTGGCAAAGAGCTTGTATTCCGTGGTTTGGGTGAATTCCAATCCGTTCCGGAAGTGGCAGACACATTAGTGAATCTTTACGGCAATGAGGTGCCAACACGTGTGGCTGACCTTGGTGTGGTTAAAGATACATTAGAAGACGAAAAATCCCGTGCGTATATTAACGGTGAAAAAGCGATCTTCTTGCAAGTGTATCGTCAAGCCGGTTCAAACACCGTGCGTGTGGCCGATGATGTCATCAAACAAATGGATAAGTTGAAACCAGATCTAGCGAAAATGGAAGGTGCGCCGACTGTTCAGTTAGTAACCAATGGTTCAACTAAAATTAAAAATAATATCTATGACGTTAATGAAACGATCATCTTAGGTATTATCTTAACGATTATTACTGTGTTCTTCTTCTTAGGAAGTGCGCGATCAACATTTATTACAGCCTTGTCGTTGCCGGTTTCTTTGATCGGTTCCTTCATGATTATGAAGGTCGCAGGGTTCTCGATTAATATCGTTTCGATGTTGGCATTGACGTTGGCGGTAGGTCTTCTGATCGACGATGCCATCGTGGTTATTGAAAATATTTATCGTCGTATGGAGTTGGGTGAAGACTCATTAACTGCGGCGGAAAAAGGGACGACAGAAATCCAAATGGCCGTTATGGCGATCACTCTTGTGGTTATCGCGGTGTTCGTGCCAGTGGGAACAATGTCAGGGACGATCGGTCAGTTCTTGAAGCAATTCGGTATGACAGTTGTGTTCTCGATGATGATTAGTTGGTTTGTCGCGATGACGATCATTCCAATGTTAACTGCTTACTTTGGGGGCTCGGGCCACCACGGAGCAGGTCATGATCACAATAAACCAGCGTCTTTCTATGACAAAACCTTAGGTCGCTTGGTCAAAGGTTTTGATCGTGTGCAATCATGGTTAGAACAAGTTTACGAAAAACTTTTGCGTGTGACCTTGCGCCATCCTTTGATGACAATCGGTGCGACGTTCTTGGTATTCTTCCTTTCGATTTATACCGTGACTAAAGTTCCTGGAGCCTTCATCACGGATGACGACGCCGGTGAATTCACTGTGACATTAGAAATGCAACCAGGCACAAGCTTGGACGGTATGAACAAAGTCGGTGACGAAATCGATCATATTATCCGCGGCAATAAAGAAGTGGATTACACGACGATGATCATCGGTTCGCAATATGGTGAATCGAATAAGGCGACTTACTATGTCCGTATGAAAGGTGTCAAAGAACGCAGTGGTTATACGACGGAACAGTTCCGTGATAAAATCCGTCAGCAATTGGCATCTTATGTGACCGTGGCAAATCCAGTTGTGAAAAAATACGATGCTTCAGGTGGTATGGGTAACCAACCATTGATGTTAAATATTATCTCGGCGGACCCTAAAGAATTAGAAGCTGCGGGAACCCGCATGATCGAAAGATTAAAAGCGGACCCACGTCTTAAAGACGTCGACAGTAACTTCCGTCCTGGTAAACCCGAGATGCAAGTTCACTTGATGCCGGGTGCGGCGAAAGCTTACGGTGTGAATACGCGAACTATGGGTGAAGAACTGCGTGGTCAAGTCGAAGGTTTTACACCTGCGAAGTTCCGTGAAAAAGGTCGTGAGTACGAAGTGCGCGTGCGTTTGGTTGATTCACAACGTGACCTTAAGGAAACGTTTAATCAAGTGTACATCCCTAACGTGAACAGAAAACTAGTGCGTCTTTCTGACGTCGCTAAAGGTGATATCACTTCAGGTCCGGCCTCAATTGAACGTCAAGACCGTGGTCGTTACATCCAAATCACAGCGGGCTTAGCACCGGGTGCGGGTTTAAGTGATGTGGTTAACGATTCGATCAAATACATGACAACAGGGAACACCGCATTCCCAGCTTCCGTGCGCTACTCCTTAGGTGGTGACGCGGAAAATATGCAAGAGCTGATGACTTCAACAGTTTTGGCTTTGGGTTTTGCGATCATGTTCATCTACTTGATCCTTTCAAGTCTGTATGAATCGTTCATCACACCGATCACGATTATGGTGGCATTGCCACTTGCACTGTGTGGTGCTTTCCTGGCCTTGTTCTTAACGGGTGAAACCATGACGATCTTTGCGATCTTCGGTTTCTTCATGTTGATCGGGGTTGCTGGTAAGAACGGTATCTTATTGGTCGACTATACGAAACAGATGATGGATCAAGGTATGTCACGCGGTGAAGCCTTGGTTGTGGCAGGTAAAACGCGTTTGCGTCCGATCTTGATGACTTCGTTTGCATTGATCGCAGGTACATTGCCTGTGGCGATTGGTCTGAATGAAGCTTCGAAATCACGTACGGCAATGGGTGTGGCGATTATCGGTGGTATGATTTCATCGACCATCCTGACTTTGATCGTCGTTCCTGCAGTGTTCACATATGTGGATCGCTTCAGAATTTGGGCGAACAATTTGGGCGGAAAAATTACGACGAATAAAAAAGAAGAAAAAGATCGCCACGTCGAAGTTAAAGTGGGTTCTTCTGAAAAGAACGTGTCTGAAAAAACAGATCTAGAGCTTTCAGAAAGCTAGTAGTTATCGGAGGTATTTATGGCTAAGTTATTTATGCAAGAGTTGCCAACAAAAGACGAGTTACGAAATTCCGTGACTCGCTTGGATCAGTCTGCGGACTCGTCAGCTCTTTATGCCAATTTGTTGGTTTTAAAAGTTGCCAATGAGCTTGAAAATTATATGGACAGTTTGCTGGCGCCGTACAATTTGTCGGCGGGCCGCTTCACATTATTGTTTATGTTAAATAATGCGCCCGAAGGCCTCATGCCTTCGGAGCTATCTAACAAAGTCGGCGTGACACAGGCGACGATTTCAGGATTGTTAAACGGTCTTGAAAAAGCTGAATTGGTAAAAAGAGAAATGCACCAAAAAGATGGTCGTTCTTTTGTGATCAAGATTTCAGAAAAAGGCGAGGCTTTGTTAAAAGAGCTGATCCCGATCTGGTCACCGAAGATTTCTGAGTTCTGGAGAACTATCTCCGCTCAAGAATTAGATCAAATCGGTGGCGCCCTTGAAAAACTGATCAAGAGCGTAAACATCCTTAAGGTTTCTTAGGGCATTTAAATGGTCAGGGAGGTGATCGTACTGATGACCTTCCTGATGTCTTCTGCTTCGTGATACAAGCCAAAGCCAAAGCGCAAGCGCGTGCCACGAGAATCTGTCTTAACTCCTCTGCCTGCCAATCCCTTCACCCAAGCTTGGGTCATTTCTGTTGACGGTAAATCAAAAGTTAAAAAGTGTCCGTGATTATTCAGATCCTGAGACAGCAAAGTTTTTCTATTCAATAATGCATGAGAGACCTTGTCCAATTCGGCCAAGAACAGACTTTGATTTTGCTGCACGA
>CAMLMF010000078.1 GCA_946480995.1 uncultured Bdellovibrio sp.
GACGCGAAAAGCGCCACGGAAAGACCAATTGCTTTCACCAGATTTTTTTTCAACATACTCATTCCTTTTATTTAGAGACAATGCCCAAGATATCTCCTTCGCGGAGGATGATCAGGTCTTCGTTTTGAATTTTAATTTTTGAACCAGAGTATTCAGCAAAAACCACGCGGTCGCCGACTTTAACATCCATCGGACGAACATGACCTTTTTTGCTTAAATGACCTCGTCCTGCTGCCACAACGTAACCTTCGAGGTTGCCAGAGGTGTCTGCGACAGTATCAGGAATATAAAGTCCACCCGCGGTCATTTTCTCTGTGCCAGAAAGTTGGATCATGACTCGGTCATCCAAAGGAGTGACAAAGTTACTTAAATCCATTTTCTTTGCCGAAGAAGTGGCCTTCACCAAATGCGCCGGAGCTGCTTTCGCGGAAGAAGTCTTTTTTTCAGCGACTTTTTTCGTTGCTGCAGGCTTCGCGATTTTTTTTGCAACCGTCTTCTTTGGTTTTGCTGCCGCTTTCTTCGCTGCGGGCTTAGTAACTTTCTTCGCTGCTTTGGCTTTTTTTGCCGGAGCTGCTTTTTTAGCTACTTTTGTTGGAGTTTTTTTAGATGCGGTCTTTTTGACGACCTTTTTTGCGCTGGCTTTCTTAGCAGAAGCTTTCTTCTTAGCCACAAAGGATCCTTTCAAAACAAGCTAGGTGAAAAATCACTCGTGCTCATTTACTTCCAAGAGAGTTTCGTACTACTCTTAATGCATGTTGCGAACACGATTAAAAACTATTTTAGTGGCTTTTACAATCCTTGTGACGCTTGTGATCATCTGCGGGCTTGGGATTGGCGTCTATTCCTACTTTTCTTTAGAGCAAGAAATCAGCTCTAAATTGGAATCCAAAAAGTTCCTGATTCCGACAGAATTTTACGCTGCTCCGCCGACGTATTACCCGCACAGCTTAATTCTTGCGAGTGACATTGAAAAACAACTGACGCGACAGAATTATCGCCGCCGAGAATACGATCAACGCCTCTTGCCAGGGGATTATTTTCTTGCTTCTCCAGAGCAATGTTCAGCCCGCCTGCAGCAAACTTTGGATGAGCAACAAGAAAATTGCATCGGCTGGGTGACCCATGAAACGCCCGTAGCCAATGCCGACAGCTCGATTCAAGTTGTTGTGATTCAAAAAGACAATATGGTCTCAAAAATCTATAAAGGCGCTCCTTTCCAAGAAGCTATGGAAGCCTTTGGCGAAGCTCCGTTACTTGCTCAATATATTGGCAACGAACCGCTGATGCAAAAAACTGTGTCTTTAGGAGAAGTGCCCACAATGTGTTCGAACGCGATCATGGCCATCGAAGATGCCCAATTCTTAGAACACGGCGGAGTCAGCGTGCGTGGCATGGGTCGCGCCTTGCTAAAAAACATCACATCCGGCCGCAAAGCCCAAGGCGGCAGCACGATCACACAGCAACTTGTGAAGAATTATTTCCTGACCAGCGAAAGAACGCTGAAACGTAAATTCAATGAATTTATCATGTCGATTTTGCTGGAATCTCGATTCAGCAAAGATCAGATTCTTGAAACGTATCTGAACATCATTTACATGGGACAAAATGGCGCATTTCAAGTTCGTGGCTATGGCGCGGCCTCTAGATATTATTTCAACAAAGAGCTGACCGATCTGGATTTAAGCGAATGCTCTTTACTAGCTTCCATCGTGAATAGCCCGGGACTTTTCAATCCCTTCAAACGCCCGGTCAATGCTGAACGTCGTCGTCACTTGGTCTTAGAGAAAATGACAGATCAAGGATTTATCACTGAAGCCCAAGCCCAAGAAGCCGACAAAAAACCTTTGCCTAGCCAGCCAGAGTCTTTGGCTTCTGAAACAGCTCCTTATTACCTAGATGCCGTTCGCAAACAACTGATGGCACAGGGATTAAATCCCGATGGGCTTAAGATTTTTACAGCCTTAGATTTGGAAGCCCAAGAAGTGGCACAAGAATCCTTGGGTGGACACTTGGATCGCTTAGAAAAGGACAACAAGTACATTGCGGGGCTTAAAGCAAAAGGTAACAACCTTGAGGGCATTGTTTTAGTCGGCAACAATAAAACCGGCTTGGTCAGTGTCGTCGTCGGTGGTCGCAACTATCGCATGACCCAATTTAATCGCGCCATTGATGGTCACCGCCAAGTGGGTTCGATCATGAAACCCTTCGTTTATCTAACAGCCCTTATGAATACAAACGAGGCTGGTGAACCCTTTACTCCCGTTTCTATTTTGCATGACGAAAAATTCACGCACAAATATCAAGGTCAGTCGTGGTCCCCTGATAACTATGGCAAAAAATATTTTGGTGATGTGCCAATGTTTTATGCTTTGAAAAATTCTTTGAACGCCTCGACCGCCGCTTTGGGATTACAAGTGGGCTTGGGAAACATCGTGGACGTGACTCACTTAGCCGGCGCAACGTCAGAGCTAAAGGCCTTCCCCGCCATGACTTTGGGAGCTTTTGAAATGTATCCCCGCGAAGTTCTGCAAACCTATATGACGTTGGCAAATCTTGGCAGCAAACAAGACATTTCATTCGTGCGCAAAGCTTTAAATTCCGATGGCCAAGAAGTGTTTGTGCACACGCCTCATCCAGAACAAGTTCTAGATGCTGCAGCGACTTCAAGTTTAGTGGGGATGATGAAACAAACGATCTTGTCTGGATCTGCGCGCTCGATCACGGCAAATGGTTTTTATAATCCAGCGGCAGGTAAAACTGGAACGACCAGTGACAATCGTGATGCTTGGTTTGCGGGCTTTACGCCTTACTTAACCACCGTGGTGTGGGTGGGTTACGACAATAATACTCCTCACAAGTTAACGGGCTCTAACGGCGCTGTTCCAGTGTGGACTCAATTTATGAAAAAATTTGGCACACGTTTTCCGGCAGAGGACTTTCCTTGGCCCGAGTCCACCAAAAAAGTGGAATTGGATCAAAGTGCTTTAGAGCGCCTGAATGCCTTTAAAGAAAACGATCCGCCCCATGTCGAATTAATTTTTGATGCTGCGAAAGTGCCGTCAGGATTTTAAAGTTTTATTTCCAAGCCTTCGTGGGCAAAGTCCCAAATGACAGCTGGATTCTTTTCTTTATTTTGTGCTGCAAACTGTTCTCGGGAGTCATAGTACTCCCCCGTTTGCCTTTTAAGCTCTAAGATTTGTTCGACTCGAGCGCCCGGATCATGATGGGCAAAGAGCACTTGTTTGATACCTTCGCGCATGGCGATATCTAAACCCACTTGCGCAGCACTGTGACCCCAGTTTGCTTTTTCAGCAAGTTCAGGCAAGGTGTACTGAGCATCGAAATACATCAAATCAATATTTTGATAAAGAGGCAGGTCTTCACCCAACTCTTCTCGAGAAACCCGCGTACCTTCCGTATCCACACAGTGGGCATAGGATTTTCCACCAGCTTCGACTTTTAAACCCCAGCAAGGATCTGGATGATCAAGCTTGTACGGCGTCACTTGCAATTCTCCGATAGAAACTTTTTTGCGCGGTTCTAAAACATGGAAGAACACTTTGGCTTTCAAGGCTTCAAAGGGAACTGGAAAATACGGTTGACGGAAAATACCACGAATCACATTTTCAAGCTCTGGCTGCACAGCATAGTAATGCACTTCACAACCAGGAATAAAATGCGGCGTAAAAAATGGCAAACCGATCACATGATCCCAGTGAAAGTGGGTCATGAAAATATGAAAAGGACCTTTGGCTCTGCCCGTGGTGCCCGTCATAATTCTTTCACTTAAGTTCCGAATACCACTGCCACCGTCGATAATGAGTTGTGTATGGCCACTTTGAATTTCCACACATGTTGTTGCAGCCCCATAGCCACCCAACAAAGGCACACCCATGTTTTGCACGAACTTAGAGATCTGCGAAGGATCGCGAAAGCCCGAGTTGAAGAAGTTTCTGATAACTCCTTCGATATGATAAGACCAATCTTGTGGTGTTGGAGCTGATGGCAACGAGCCACGCACGCCCCAGAATTTTACTGCAAGTGACATACTTAAATCAGGATCTCGTGTTTAGAAACACGAATCAAATACATATTTACTCGCCAGGACTTTTGCGAGTAGGCCCGCGTCCGCAACTCGACCAGAGTTGTGCCCCTTATGGGGGATTTGCACTTTTGTAGGGTGGAAAAGTCTGGAGTCATGGCTTCATTGAAAGGCACAAAAGGACTTGTGCCTTCTAAGTGACTGTAACTTTCACAGTTTCCAAAAAGGATCTGCGAAGCAAAAGCGCCCCATTTCTATTTGCCGTTGCTTGAATATTAGAGTTTTCAACAAGTGAAGTACATAGGACCTTCTTAAAGAACTTTACTCTTTTACATGCATTCAAAAGATCAAATCCAGTTTCCTCTTGCCCGGGGAACAGAAGATCACATACCAAAGTAACTTCCCTGCCATTCGTTTTTTCCAATAAGAATGTCTTAGCTTCAGAATATTTGGAAAAAGAGATGACCTCCGCACCACTTTTTCTAAATATGTTTTCCAAAGGACTCTCGAATTCGGAACTCTCTAAGATTACAACCAAAGAACTTACTGAAAAACTGACCGCCTCCAAACCAAGCGGAAGAGAAATTCTAAACTCTGCACCCTGCGAAGAATCTTCATACGAGATCTTCCCACCGATTACATCCAAATCACTTCGCACTTGAAAAAGACCTAAGCCCGTCCCTGTTTTTTTGTTGAAGGTGCCGCCTTCCTTAAACAGTTTCGAAATATGTTCTTTGGGGATTCCCGGGCCATTGTCCTTGAGGACTATTATTATCCGATCGCCTTCTGCACGGGAGCTAATCCATACTTCCGGCCTCTTTCCATATCCCTGAGAAGCTTCTATAGAATTATTCAGTAAGTTTGAAAATGATCTCTGAATTGAGTACGTGGACCACGCAATTTTCAAATCAGACGGAATATCCAGATGGAATTGAAACTCAGGATGAACTTTGGAATATGACTCCATGAGTTCAGTTAGCGCTCCTTTTAAATTGTTATTCTCCCCGACAACTTCTGCTCCTTTAGATTTGTATTTGTAAAATAGATCATCTGAAATTGCACGAATACGCATCGTCGCATTATCAAGAAGCTCGGACAGATCTTTCGATACATGATTTTTGGCTATGGAATTCACTACACTCAGAGCCATCAATGGACTGCGAATATCATGAGACACTTGTCCTACCATTCTTAAAACCGCCTCGGCAGTCGCGGCCTTGACTAAAATACGAGACTGGTACTTTTCATTATCAAGTTGACGGATGTGTCGAACGTAGCGCCAAGATAAAATAGAGTATTGTGCCAGCAGCCCCACACAAAGAACTCGAGTGACGTCAAAGTTATAAGATGTAAATCGAAAAATCAAAAAGGACAGGATCACGAAAGAAATTAAGACCGAAGAGCTAAATAAAAAAGCCTGTCCAATCTCGACAAACAAAACGCAAAAAAGTACAGCAGTCAACCCGACAGATATCCATAAAATCGATGTGACTTTATCCGGCGTTTTGACATAATCACCTTCAATAATGTTCGTCATGTAGGTCGCAATCAAATCACTCGCCGGCCAGTAATTATCTTCGACTTTAGATTCCGTAAAAAAGTTCCAACGACGGTTAATACTCGGAACACTATTCATGGCGTACATACCGCTGGTACCTATAAGTACGATCTTGTCTTTTACCGCAGAAATTTGCTCTGCACTTAGTGAGTCTTTAAGCAAAGTTTCGCTGCCAAATTTAAATCTTGGCCAAATCTTTATGAACACTTGTCTGGTATTTAGATAATGGAAATCTTCACTAAAAAAATCTGGCGGTTTACTTTCAGAAACCCACTCCTTAAGCAGACCAAAATCCGAGTTGGGGGTTTTCTTTTCCTCGTCGAAAAAAGTAATGATCCGACGAGAAACTAAATCGACTTGCGTGTCGTTTGTTAACGCTAAATAAAGGGGGCGAGGAAAACTTTTGAATCTCAAATCATAATTAAAAGTTTTTAGACTCGCGAGGGTACTATTTGAGAATAGGTATAAATTTGGGATACCGGCGAGTTCGTTCAGGAAAACTTCTAGGGCCCCACCCTTTTCAACCTCTACAGGGCTCATCGAAAGGATAATAGCTTTTGGAGATCCCGAAGAAATTTGCCTAGAAAGTGCCAAAAGAGTTTCATGTCTTAAGGCCTCTGTATCATTCTGAATATTTGTAACATCGAAAATTTTAAAATGATTCCTAGGCGGGGCTTCAGGACTCGCAAGCAACTGCTTCCAATCAAGAAAAAACAGATCCAAACTTCTTAGATCAAGCTTAACCAAAAGCAGGGACATGACAAAGCACAACACGACGGTGGACAAGTACTTAAAACGCATGAAACCTCATAAATGAATTTATATTTTATCTTGGCATCTTTTGATGTCTAAACCTTTTTTATTCCTGTAGTAGTTACATTTCGCACCGGTTGAGGCAAAATCGACACCTGCGATAAGGAGATAACATATTGATTTTACTTGCAAATACTATCGACACCAAATCACAATTCTGGCCCACCTATTGCAATGTTCACCACTGGTAACAAAGGGACACTGAAATGCAACTACGCAGACACGATGACATTGTGGCTTTTAGAAATGGGACTCAGCCTCCTGTTGCTTTCCACTCGCGCAATCTCGAAGTAGCGACAGTGACCGAAGATATCTGGAACTCGATGGCTCCAACGACCTTCGAGAACGGTTTCCTGATGAAAATGGAGCCGAACGAAGTTGGAGTAGATCTTAATGCTTATGAGGCTCTGCTTTCTTGGCAAACTGAAGAAAACCAGGAAGTAGTCACCCGAAATTTTGGAACTAACGTTAAAACCCTTACATTGAACGTTACTCAACTTTGCAACCTGCACTGCACTTATTGCGCTGCTGGTGGCGATGGTACATACGGTGATCCCGTCGCAAAAATTTCTTTAGAAAAAACACTTCCACAAATTGATTTCTTTTTGAGCAAACTTAATCCTGGCGAATCGTTTCAGATTACCTTCCTAGGTGGTGAGCCTCTCCTTTACCCTGACGCGATTAAACACATTGCTCTGCATGCAAAGAAAGTCGCGTCAGATAGGCGCATTACAACTATTTTCAATGTGATCACGAATGCCACCTTAGTGAATGAAAAATCACTAGAGGTCCTAACTGCGATTCGCGCAAATATCACGGTTAGTATCGACGGCCCCCCAGAAACTCATGACCTTTCTCGTCCTCAGAAAAACGGTCAAGGCTCTTCGACGGCCGTTCTTGCAGGGTTAGATTTGTTATTAAGAAACAAAGCCTATCTGGGAAGGATCCTTCTGCACGGAGTTTTCAGCAGAAAAAATCTCGAGGTCGTAAAGGCATACGAGTTCTTTAAGGGGCTCGGTGTTGATGCATATGAATTTACTTTCGATGCGACAGAGTCAGATAGAGATGTCAGCGCTAAGTTCATGTCTGAAATGACCAAAGTTGCTGAACTGGCATATTCTGCGGGCGGAGAAGTCGCATTACGAAAAATCAGCATGTTTGACTCCTACTTCCGTGTGCTTGACGAGCAGATTCGCACTGAAAATCACTGTGGTTCAGGCAAATCTCTTTTGAGTCTGGACTCAAGAAACAAGGTCTATGCCTGCCCTCTCGATGTAGGCATTAAAAATGAAATCGTGGGCGAGCTTCAGGATATCGACGATTCAAAGCTAGAAGACCTTAAATCTACGCTTATAGCCAAGAATAACTGCCAAACCTGCTGGGCGCGGTTTTTATGCGGCGGGGGATGTATGTTTACGCATAAATCCCTAACTGGAAACAAACATAAAAAGCATATTAGTTTTTGCGAACGCACAAGATACTTGATCAGTCTTACACTAATGTACTATGAACAGTGTAGAGGCTAAAAGGAGACATTATGTCTACAAAGCACATTAAAAAAGTAAAACCTAAGAAGAATGAAACTTCCGCTTCTTCTACCAAAGAAGGACCTGGCGGCGGCGGCTGTGTTCCTCTCGGTACGTAATTTACTGTTCCGAAATTAATCTTTAGCAACGAGTACTTAAATGTCTCTTCCTCCCTCCCTCGGAGAGAATAATACCAATCGTTCCAAACGTGGACGGCAAATATCTCATTTTGCCTTAAGGACTCTATTTGCCTCAGTAGTCGCTATTTTTCTTTTTCAAATTAATCTCGACTATCTTGAAGCCTATACCTACGACTTAAGGGTCCGCCACACCCCATCACCCAGTATATCTGGAAATATTGAACTAGTTTTACTCGATCAAAAAAGTGTTCAGGGCTTTAAAAGTGATCTGAATGCCAAGGTCTTAACCAATCTGGTAAAAAAAGTGAGCTCTTTAGAGCCACGCTTCATAGTGCTCAATGCTGCACTCGAAGACCTCGAGGGAAGCGGCCAGGAAAAGGATGAATTAGCCCTAGTAACTGCGCAGACACCGAATCTTGTCGTTATTACAGATGCTCTCGCGCTTAAAGGAGAGGAGAAAGGGGTTGAGCTTCCAGCTCCCTTTCAAAAAACAAAGGTCGCTTCAGCACCAAAAACATCTGACCTGAAGATTTACGCTAAAGATGGCGTTACTCGGAGAATGCTAGTTGCGTACCAAGGCGTTCCCCTTTTGCACACCAAAATTGCAGCCACTTACAATCCTGATGTCGGCAATCTAGCAAACATTAATGGGCAGTTTGAATTCGCCGGCTCCAACCAATCCTACATTTCATTTCATCCCAAAGGCACCTATCCTTCAACTTCGGCCATAGATCTTCTCAATGAAGAACTTCCCTCGCCATGGTTTAAAGATAAGGTCGTGGTTATTGGTAGTGATACGGGGCAAAAATCTGGTGACTATGTGCTTACGCCGTATTCTCGAGAAATTACCGCCATGTCCACTTCAGAAATGCACGCTAACATGTTTGATACCGTTATTCAGAATAGCGCCAGAGCAACAGCCCCAAAATGGTTCAACTTTATCACTATTTG
>CAMLMF010000079.1 GCA_946480995.1 uncultured Bdellovibrio sp.
TGTGTTGGCGCCAGGGGGTCTTTATATTAAGCCCATGATTTGGCCCTTTATTTTTCTGTCCTATGCAAGTTTGTTCGTTTTTGGTCTTTCCGATAATATTCGTGGGCCGTTATTCCCTGAAATTATGAAGCAATTCGAGGTCAGTAACTCGACGGGTTCCTTGATGTTTGCTTTAAGCAATATCTCGGGATTTATCGCCAGCTACGCCTGCCGGTACTTACTTCGTCGCTATGACCGCTTGTCGGTTTTGCGTGGTGGTGCCACGGGCTTGATGCTGTCGATGTGGGGCATGGCCGCTTCGACTTACTTCCCAGCCTTCTTGTTCTTTAGTTTTACTTTCGGCTTAAGCTTAGGCGTTTTGGGTCTCGTACCTAATATTCTAGTAGCCATGGGCTCCAGTGCTGAACGTAAACAGCGCATGCTTTCTGGCTTACACACGATGTACGGGATGGCGAGCTTGTTAGCCCCCCTTTTGGCTGCGGCGATGGAACACTTTACTGGCAACTGGAGATGGACGTTTGTGGCTGGCTCCTTGGCGCCAATGCTGTTAATCATTTACACTTTGCACGCAAGTCACAAATCTTTGCATACAAAGGCCGAGTTTTCCGCAGAAAAACACAAAGCTAATAAAAAGAAAAACTTTTATCCACAGTTGTTCTTGGCGGTAATGTTAAGCTTAGCCGTCGCTGCTGAAATCATGGTTTCTTCGCGCTTAGCTTTGTACATGCAAAAGATTTGGAATTACGACATGGAGGCTTCAAGCCTTTACGTGACGTTCTTTTTTATCTGTATGATGTTAGGACGCTTGCTGTTTGCGTTGGTTCACTTTGAAAAATCACCGCGCTTTTTACTGTCGTCATCATTGCTTTTAACGGCGGCCTCTATTTTAGCGGGGGTCTTTATACATCCGCTGTTTCTGGCAGGATCAGGCTTTATGATCGCCCCATTTTACCCACTGTGTATTACCTGGATTTCGTCAGAGTTCCCAGAGGACTTGGACACGGCCGTTTCCTATATGATGGCGACCGATTCACTTATGTTGATCGTAATGCACTTGTCCGTGGGAAAACTGACTGACATGTTAAATATTAAAGACGCCATTTTATGGGGGCTAGGATTCGTTGTTCTGTCTTTTATAATGGTGAACAGCTTTCATTTCATTTTCCGACGCCAGCGCGCGAAAACCGCAACCTAGAAAGCTGAAAAATACTGCCCGCATTTTCGAATTACGGGCAGAAATATAAACTCTCGCTATTTACAAGCTCCGACTAAAAAGCCACCCAAGAAAGAGCCCAACAAGACTCCCTTTTCATCTTTCGCTTCGACGATGGACGTTGAACCAAATTTCGTTTGTGGTCCCAGTCTATAAATTTTTACAGAGCGAACTTTGCTTAGATCTATTCCTGATTGCATTTTCAAAATAGGGTCCGCCGCCACTGTCATTGCGTGGTAAATCACCAGTTCTGCCTCTGACAAATCATTGTTATAAGGGTCAATACCTTCAGCCGTCATTCCTGCACGAATAGAAGCTTCGGTGATCGTGACGTCAATTTCTGTTCTCGCTTCCGTTTCTTCACCCATTTTTCGCGACACTTCACCAACGATTTTTCCGTCTTTTGAAACGACACTCATCAAGCTAGAAATGGCTTGCTCATCACCCATTTTTATTTCGACATCACATCGTTTTAGAACTTTCGTTTCTGCGTGAGCCACACTTGCAGTAACAAGAAATAACAAAGCAGACAGCATCAATTTCATCATAAAAATCCTTTTGGTTTTAGTTAAGTGTAGGTTTGGCAGTGATACTTAAGTAACGATTTAAAATGCGCTCTACAGTGGGACGATTTTTCCCCGGGTTGTAGCTTGACGCAAGCTCTTGAACAGAGTTGCCCATAACAAGATCACGGATCATATTTTTAGCTAAGGAAGGCGAAAGCTCTTGATCTAAAGATGCAGACTCGGCACCACTAATAACGAGATGATCCTTCATCTGTAACAGGATCACGTGCCCCCCAACAATGGACTGATCCAAACTCACGTCCGCGGGCTGCACAACGTCGGCAAAGCTTAGTGAAGTAAAAAGAAGAATTAAACAATTCAAAACAAGCTTCATAAAACACCTCATCACAAAGCTTTACTGCAAGATATGCCAGTGTCTCAAGACGAGACAATATGACCTTGAACTAAGCTGAGGTGCTTATAGAGATGTAAAACTTCTTTTAGAGTGTGTGACGTTTTGGGGAGCATCACAAGGCGCAAACTTCATCAGATTCCCCAAAACCAAATCAAGATCGACAGTCCCGGTCTGCCGCGGCAGCTTCTCGCAAACGCTTCATAGCTTTTTCTATATTCGACATTCCGACTTGGACATCCAAAACTTGCCCATTGTCGTCAGTGATAATGACTTTGGGAACGCCGCCTTCGATATTATTTTTGATAACGTCTTTATCATCACGAAAAACGGTGAACTCTTTAAAACCCCATTCACTGATCGCTTTTTCAGCTTCGCTCTGTTCTTTATCTGTACTGATCATCGCAACGCTGATGCCGCGACATTCTTGAATCTTTTTATTGGCCTCTAAGAATCGGGATGCGCTATTTTTACAAGCTGGACACCAGCTTGCCCAAACGTAAAAAACATTTCTTTTATTTGCAAAAAAATTGTAGCTGGCCAGGGTCAAATTATCTTTCTTCTTTAAAGATCCATCGCTAAATATTTTTTTTAGATTTTTTTCGCTCGCGAAAGCAAAGGATGCAGAAATAAGAACTAAAATAAGTAATATGTTTTTCATAGACCCATTATTAATATAAATAATTTCATATTTAAGGAATATTCACCACTAAACAAGAAAATGAGACATAGGTCCTAGATTTAGACTGAAAGCTACTTCTTAAAACGCTCGTAAAGCAAAGGCACGGCTTCACCGAGCCACATTGCGGCCTGCGTGTGATCGTACAGATCATCCCCCGTCAGTTCGTGGACTAAAACGGAAAGATCGCCACGGGATTTCATCAACCACAAGACTACGTCAGTGAACAACTCTTTGGGGAAATTGATTTCAAACATCGGCACTGGATGCGGACCAATCGGTTCTGGGATCATCTCTCCGACGAAAACTTTTTGGCCAGCGAACTCTTGGATGGCAGCCGCGTGCATGGCTTGCGCCACAGAGCGATTGCGTTCAGAGAAGTAAATATGCGCATCAAACTCCCGCGGAAAACCCGCGGGCAAAAGTTGCGAATTCACCTTGAAAGCGCGCTCTGTTTTTTGCATCTAGTGCGCCGTTTGGATGTATTCTTTAAGTTCAGGAATTTCGCATGGGACACAGCCGACTTTACCGACCACAACCCCTGCAGCGTAATTCGCAAGCATGCTTGAGTGAACTAATGACAAACCAGAGACAAGGCCTAACGCCAAAGCGGCAATAACCGTGTCACCCGCACCGGTGACGTCAAAGACTTTGCGTGCATAAGTCGGAACCTCTGTAATTTGCTCACCAGAGAAAATTGTCATGCCGTCTTTTCCGCGAGTTAGAACAACTTCTTTTGCGCCCGTGAGCTTTTGTAAAGCGCGACCCACTTCGACAACCTTGTTCGGATTATCGCGAAGATCGTCAAAGTTCATACCCGTTAAAACAACCGCTTCGTCGTAATTTGGTTTGATCAAATCAACACCGGCATAGAACGCACCACTGTTTTCACGATGTGGATCGACCATTAATTTTTTGCCGTGCTTTTTGCAAATCGCGGCAATTTTTTCGACGACATTTTTTGAAACCACACCCTTAGCGTAATCTTCGATGATTACACAATCTGCCTTATCGACATTCTTTTCAACAGCCGCGATCACGCGAGCTTCCGTGTCTGCAGAAAGATATTTGCGCAACTCATGATCAACGCGGACTAAATGATGGTGCTTCGCCATGATGCGAGTTTTACGTGTGGTCGGACGAGATTTATCGACAACCATGTATTCCCAGCTCACACCATTTTTTGCAGAAAGATCTTTCAACAAGTTGGCGCCCGTGTCGTCACCGACGACGGAAACCAACATCGCTTCGCCACCCAGGCTTGCGACGTTTTGCGCGACATTGGCAGCTAGGCCTAAGCGCATGTCCTGCTCTTCAACCTCTAACACCGGCACGGGAGCTTCGGGACTGATACGACGAACTTGTCCCATAACGTATTCATCAAGGCCGACGTCACCAACGATAAGAATCTTCTTACCTTTAAGAAATTGAATTTGGTTTAACAGCAGTTCTTTTTCTTGAGGACCTACGGTCACTTTCACTGGAGTTGTCATTTTTTCATCCTCCCAAGGCTTACTTGTAGCTGAAGCGACGCTGTCTGTCTAGGAAAGGTGCCCCAAAAAGACGAAGGAACCCTCCCCTTTGCGGAACGAAAAGAAGCAGGTACCTTTCGAGGGTTCTTTATGTTAAACCGGGGCCATTATGTTTAAGTCTAAAAAGGGTTCTTTCAGAGCGAAGCCTGCACCTGTTGGTGGGGAAAAAGCCAAAGCTCCGGCGCGGGGTTTGGTGTACAAGCAGGACTATATTTCTGCGCGCGAAAAAGAAGAAATCTTACTTTACCTTAAGACTTTGTACCCGATCTGGGAAATGCGTTATTCGAAAAATAATCCGCCGCCTGAAAATCAAAAACAACGTCCTTTGTTGCGTCCGGTTTACTGGTTGGGCAATTGGCAGTTTGCGTGCTTGAACTATTATCATCCGCCCAAAGGTCTTTTAAATCGCTGTGTCAGCGCCGAACGTTATCCGCCGGTTTTAGAATATCTTGTGCAAAAAATTGAAGCGCTGGTGCGCGAATCCTTTGAACCACGCGATATTCCGCGAGGCTGGCACTTAAACACCTGCTTGATCAACTATTATGGCGATCAAATTCAAGCTGACGGCAAACGTCTGGACTGTGCCCGCGTGGGCGAACACAAAGATTTCGAACCCGGCCCCGTGGCGTCGATTTCATTTGGCGAACGCGCCCTTTTTCAATTTGTTTCTAGCAAAGGCACTGAAGCAAAATCTCAGGTTGTCTTGCAACAATGGCTGGAAGATCGCTCGTTGCAAATCTTTGGTGGAGATAAATTTAAAAAACATTTATTTCATCGCGTGCAACGAGTGGATAAAAAAGAAGGCGCAAGCTTTCCGTTAAACGATATCCATAACTTCGAAACCCGTCGTATCAACTTTACCTTCCGCTATGTTCCAGATGAACACATTGCCCCTTTTCAAAAACTATCGGCAGAGGCGCAAGAAGACGTGCGAGTATATATGGAAAAATTAGCCGAACATTCCGAGTTCTTTAAAAAACAACTGCCCCACACTTAAAAAATTACTTAATAACGGACCATTGGGCTTTTAGCGACGGCCCCTGTTTGTTTTGCTCTAACGACACGTGCAAATTTTGGTTCACCCAGCGCACGATCATTTTTTTCTCGGACGCACTTAGCTCCTCATTTAAGAAACGAAAATCAAACTGCGACAAAGGCAAACTTAGATTCATGGTCTTCTTTTGACCTTGGGTGTTGGTCAATTTCACTTCCACCGTCACAAAGCTGGCTTTACTAGACGGCTCACTCACAGAAAAATGAGCTGTCGCCCCCGTTTCTGCAAAGTCTTTCCACTCTTCATCGTATAAATCGATATCCAGTTTTCGCTCTTCCATCAGAACTTCCGGAGCGTGCGACAGAATATATGATTGAAAAAGAGTCGCCAAAGTATGCCAATCATAAGGTACCGCGAGTGTGCAGTGCACACCTTGGGGCAATTCGATTACGCGGATGTTTTTACTATCCACTTTAATTTCTTTATTCACCAACTTTTGCGAATTTAACGAAAAGGGCACTGCCGGATCTTTGCTGGTTGCAAAAATCAGAACAGGTTCCTGGACATCTTTATAGCGAGGCCAGAAATCATTCAGCTCCCAGAAATTGGAACCGTCTTTCATCCCTGCAGGCAAAGTGATGCTTGAATTATATGAAAGTCCCCCCTGGTAAGTGCGGGCTATTTCTGAAGTGGCATTTTTTAAAAATGCAAAGCGCGCGTGAGGATAGACAGAGGGCAAACGCTCTTCGATACCATCAAGCCGCTCGCGAGACCACAAATCCACCAGGGTCGACATGGTGCCACCGTCGGTGATTGCTTGCATGCTGGCTTGCAAATCCACGACCGGGCACAATGCTGTGAAACTATTAATCAGGGAGCGATCGGACGAAGAATTGTATTTATTTAAAAGCGATGCAAAGAGGGTTCCGTGACCGCCCAAGCTGATCCCAAACAAATGCACACTGCTGACAATTTTAGAAATCGGCTCTACCGGATCACTCAGCCAGCGCGATATGACGATATTCTGCAATCCTTCGTCATAACCGCCAAACGACACACGACTGTTGTTTTGGATAAAGTCCCCACCAGTCATGTTTTCCACAAGCAATACATTAAATGGTGACTGTTCAAAAAGCATGATCATCCAAGCACGCTCGGGAATAAAATCCATGATGTTCGCAAAAATCCCAGGACGAATGATCACCATGGGACGCCGTTTTAAATCCCCCTTCAGCGCCAACAAACCTTTCAGCTTAATGTTACCCGGTAAATTCAAAACCACTTTGCGCAAGAACGGATGTTCATTGGGCATGTAACGAATCGTCATGGTTTTCACTAAGTTTGCAAAGGTGCTAGTGCTCCCGTTCTGAATCTCACTGGCGCAGTCTTGAAAATACCTTTTCATTAAGGCGCCCTGCAATTGCACAGAGGAACTTAAACGAGAATCCTGCAAGCGCGCGCCCCAGACTCGATCATCACACGCGATTTTCAGAGGCGAAGGCGCCCCCGTTGGCGACCAACTTAAGACCTTTTCAAACAAAAATCCTAAGGGCTGCGGATAACGCCCCGGGCTGTTTTTTAGAATAGCGGCATCCTCTGCCGGAAAAGCGATGCGGGAGCTTTGAAACTGCTCCATAAACGCGTGCTGCGGCGATGCGGCCGACGCACAAATACTTGCTAAAAAGAGACTCAAGAAAACACAGCAGGACTGAAGCATAGGAGGTCATTGTGGCCAAAAAGAACCACTGAGTCATCACCTTTTTCCGGAGTGACTTTGAGTATTTGCTTCATTAAACTTTCTCCAATCTTAGAGTCTGTTTGAAAAGTGCAACACTCCTCTGTTGGTTTTTTCAAACAGACTCTGCAACTGACCTGACTTAAGGAGAAATTAGTCATGGAACACAAGATAGAGCCCCTTTATGATGGGCCTCTTTTCAGAAACGCTATTCAAACTCTTGAAGAAGCGGCAAAAATTATCAATTGTGACCCGAACGTTTTAGAGCGTCTTAAACGTCCTCGTCGCGCAATCACCGTTTCTGTTCCAGTTCGTATGGACGATTACAGTGTTAAAGTTTTCACCGGTTACCGTGTGCAATACTCACCGACACTTGGTCCCTACAAAGGTGGTATCCGTTACCATCAAAACGTCGACCTTTCTGAAGTTGTCGGCCTTGCGGCTTTGATGACTTTCAAAAACTCTGTTTTAGGTCTTCCTTTGGGCGGAGCAAAAGGTGGTATCACTGTTGATCCGACTAAACTTTCGCGCACTGAAAAACAAAATCTGACTCGTCGTTATGCTTCGGAAATTGGACCTTTCGTAGGACCAACTCAAGACATTCCAGCTCCTGACGTGGGCACAGACCCACAAACTATGGCTTGGTTCATGGACACGTACTCGCAAGAGCACGGTGGCTTTGCACAACCAGGTGTTGTGACTGGTAAACCGATTGAAATCGGTGGTTCTTTGGGTCGTAACCATGCCACTGGTTTGGGTGTTGTTTACGTGGCGGAAAAATCTTTCGAAGTTTGCAAAATGAACATGAAAGGTGCCACGATCGCGATCCAAGGATTCGGCAACGTCGGTTCTTTCGCAGCGAAATTTGCATACGAGCGCGGCGCGCGCATCATCGCGGTGTCTGACGTTTCTGGCGCCATCTTTAACGGGGACGGCTTAGATATTCCTGAATTGATGGAATACGTAAAAGCACACAAATTCCTTAAAGGTTATCCAAAAGCAACAGCGATCACGAATGAAGAATTGCTAGAACTTAAATGCGACGCTTTATTCCCATGTGCTTTGGAAAATCAAATCGACGTACACAATGCTGAAAAGATCCAAGCAAAAATCATCGTCGAAGGTGCGAATGGTCCTGTGACAAATGCAGCGACTAAGATTCTGCATAAACGTGGAATTTTCATTGCTCCAGACGTTATCGCCAATGGCGGCGGCGTGATCGTGTCATACTTTGAATGGGTTCAAGATACGATGTCATTGTTCTGGGACGAACACGAAGTGGACAATCGTTTGAAAACGATCATTACAAAAGCGTTCGACAAAGGTTACTCTTTGGCTACAGAAAAAAACATCGATCTGCGCTCAGCAGCGATGGCGGTTTCTGTACAACGTCTTGAAAAAGCAATGCTACTAAGAGGCTTATACCCTCGCTAATGCGCGTTTACGTGCAGGATGTGACACCTGGACTTCTTAAGTAAACCCTGGCTACTTTTACCACCCAAGTGGGCTCATGATCTGAGCTCACTTGCTTTACCGATTTACTCTGTTATTCACGGACAAAAAACTCCGCACTGGAAAAGCTTTACCTGGAAAGATCTGTACTTTGCAAATCCCTTGGGTATTGCTGGCGGCGTTGATAAAAATGCCGAACACCTCAAAGACTGGTGGTCGTTAGGCTGTGGCTTCGTCGAAGTGGGCACCGTCACTCCCCGCGCACAGACCGCAAATCCGGGCAAGATCATGGACCGTGATCTGAAGTTGCAAGCGATGTGGAATAAGATGGGTTTCCCCAGCCACGGCGCTGAAGAAACTTTCTATAACATTGCCTCGTACGCTCCTCACTATCGCACGCCGATTTTTGTAAACATCGGCAAGAACCGCCACACCCCGAATGAAAGTGCGGTGCA
>CAMLMF010000080.1 GCA_946480995.1 uncultured Bdellovibrio sp.
AGCGATGCCTTGCCAAGGCATAGGTCGCGGGTTTGAGCCCCGTCTCCCGCTCCAAATTCACCATTTCTGGTCAATTTTATTTTCCCCAGTTTTTAATTTGGATCGGTCGTTGTTAGTTACAATCAGCTTCGCTGATTGTTTGAATCGCCAAGGGCGATTCGCGCTCCTTTTGGTTCGGCTCATCGTGTTTCTATCGACTGCTGGATCTGCAATTGCATTAACGAATGCAATATGACTCAAACTTCTAATAAAGCATTTAAATACCAGATCGGGCTTATCGCCTCATCGCAGAGGGTTGTATGGCTTTGAAAACCCTGAAGCTACATATCCCTACGTTCAGTTAGACGGCGAAGGCGGAGCCGTTATGGCTGTGGCAATTCATCCTTTTTGTCTGACTTCAAAACATGTGGCGAAAAGCGAATCTGGGAGCAAGGCCCTGGCCATGGTATGAAATTAGGAGATTGGACCCAACGTCAAATATGCCAGAAACTCGCGCAAAGATTTTTAGAAGAAAATGAAAAGTGGATTGTTCAGGACGATTTTCTTTCTAATGCTTGGTACATCAGAAAGCGCGAGTGTATCAAAGCCATATCTTGGTACTAATAAACCGGTTTTTGAAACAGAGCCTGATGAGCCTTGTCCCGCTTCAGTAAAATTTGTAACTTTACTCAATCTAAAAGTCATAAGTAATTACCTATATAATATATAGGTTTTTTGAAAGTTTATTTATGCAACGAAATCAATTAAGGATATCTCAGTAACGGAGGATTTTATGAAAAAGTTATTCTTAATTGCGTTCCTTGCGCTGGTCGCTAAGTCGTCGTTTGCAGCAGATTTAATCGTGGTTCATGGTGACGCTATGGATATATGTGATAGCGAAAGAACTACTTTGCTTGAGAGAGCAAGATCAAATTTGTTATCAAAAGTATTAAGCAAAGATTGGGTGCAGATGTCAGACTTTACTGACGAATTTTTTGCTAAACGTGGCAATCCATATATGCCGGATGAATGTAGAGTATCACAGGCGCGATCAGCGGCAGTATTTGCGAAGCGAGATCAGCTTGGTGAAAGAATGTTCTTAAATTTAGATTTTGGCATTGCAAACCCAAGGCTAAACTGGGAGGACGCAAACGAAATTCAACACAAATTTAGCGATAATCAAGCCTGGGATATGGCCCTGCAAGAGAATATAAATTATGCTAAAAAGTTTTGTCCTGTACTGGCCCGTGTAATCGTAATTGCAAAAGATAAAAAAATATTTTCGGGTCGCAGTTGGTATGATTACTATAGCGTGAATGCAAAGATTGAATGCTATTTTTAGTCTCAAAATACAGTAGTTTGCCATACAAAGACTGCTTTGCAGGTCTTTGTTGCAAGGCTGTGATGTCATTTAAAGGTAAAAAGTCACGCTATCGTGTAAAGAAATCTTTTCTCGGGAGAATAAAATGGTTTTAGGTAGTCCCGTAAGTGCTGAAAGCTTTTTATTCAGTCTTAAAATAGCGATACGCGTTCTTTCAATGGAAAAATCGTCAACGAAAATACCGAAAGTCTTTTGGATCAATTCGTCCGTTGCGATAGACCTTTTTTCACTTAATAAGTAAAGACCTTTTGCTTCAAAGCCGTCTTGAATAAGTGAGAGGGATCGATCGTGGATTTCGACAGAGTTCGCTTTCAAATTTAAAGCGATGCGTTCTTGAGGCTTTGCTAAATCATGAGTCCATTTTTTTAACAGGAGTTGGCGTGACTCATGACTTAGGCCTTCTAAGAGGAACATGATTTGTCGACGCATCTCGGGTTGGTTTGTGCGAGCAAGATTCAAAATACAAATACGCAGATAACAAAGAGGAGACATTTCCCTTTGAATTTTTTGTAGGTCTGCGATGGACAAAGAAAAGTCGGCGGACTTTGACATCAATAAAAGTGTCTTTTCAAAGTAATCTAAATCGCCTAACTCAAACGGCAGCGCGATAGGCTCGTGTCCTGCTCGTAATAGTTCTTCAGTTAAATCGAAATAGACTAAGCGTAAGTCAGTGCTGCTTTCCATCTTATTTTTCAATGTAAGAAATCTTCCTTTTGCCGCTTCGATTCCTAAGAGATGAAGTTCCGCAAGCATCAGTCCGTGATCGATCTCGATTCCCAGATCGCTATTTGAATGAGATAGGTTGCTGCAGTTTTGATACATTTCGCTTAAGCCGGAGCGAACTCCCAAATACGATTTTAGTCGTAAAATTTGCACTTGCACCTGTTGGCAGAAAGACAAATGGGTTACATGGAAAAGCTCGCGGTCAAGCAGCGCTTTTTCGTAAAGCTCCAGGGCTTGGGCGACTTCGCCGATTTCCTCGAGCAATTTTCCCAATGATAAGCAGGTATGCATGTAGCTTTTGTCTGATAAAAGCTTGTGATTCAATTGGAACTGGATTTGGATTTCTTTGGTCGTACGCACAAAAAGATCTATCTGTCCACATAGATAGGCGCTAGACGCTAAGTCGCATAGCAAGCCAACATGGGGTCCATGATCTCTAATAGCCTCAAGGATTACTTCGATCGCCGAGGCGTAGGAGTTGGTTCGCATTAACTGCTGAGCTTTTTGGTGCAGCTCAATTCTTTTCTGAACCATTCACATCTCCTGATTTTGAATTCGTTTTTGGTACAGAAATGAAGTTCATTAAGCCGTTAATTTTCTCATCTCGCAAAGAGTGATTTCCAGAGTTCTGGTGGTCTGTTAATATTTCTAGTGCCTGCTTGTTGAACTCAGAACGTTGTGTGCCGGTCTTGTCTAGAAGATCTTGCCTGTCCTTGCCTGACCACGGACCAATGCGCGGGCGCGGGCCACCCATGATCGGGCTGAAAGACCAAGTCCCTAAGCGGGGAGTTCGCAGATACTCGCAAAGACTCATCTCACTGTTACTTTCAAGATCAGTCACTTTTTCGTTTGCCAAGGTTTGCAAGGCAGAAAATACATCAACTTTATTGTCGGCAGAGCAATGGCCTGTTTGGAATGGTAGGAAGGCTTGCTCTGTCATTATCAGAGGTCCAATTCTTAAAATAGAAGGAATCAGCGTCGTGACTTCCTGAATACATGAAGCAGCAGAAGTTTTCTGTGTTTCTAATAATCCCAACTCACGCAAAACTTGGTCTTCGATTGTCTGTGCTCGCAGAGCACTCAGAGAATACTTGATCAGAGGGTTGCGGATGGAGCGATGCACTTCGCAAGACCTTTCGCCTTGATAAACAACCGGGATTACTGTTTTCTTTAAAGTATCAAGGCCACCGAACGCGCCCCATTGTTCTTTGGTATCCAACTGGACCGCCAGCTCGTGAATCAAAATGCGAAATAGAAAATTTTCGGTAAAGTCTGAATCAGATAGAAAAATATATGTGACATTGCGGTTATTGGTCCATCCTTCAACCACGGCGCGATGTTCGCGTGTATACACAAAGATATATTCGCGCAGCTCTTGCGGTCGAAATGGCAAAGACTTGGCAACCGAAGGTGTGCAGCGAGTTTGCAGGTTTTCAGCGGCTTGCGCGCTTAAGCCATAGATTTCGATAAGTTTGTTTGCAAGACCGTTTGTGGTGATTTCGCAAATATTTTTTCCCATTGGCGTTTGAAAGATACGCGTCAGTGCGTGATCTATCCACTGTTGAATTTCCGGGCTTGTTCTAGAGCTCAATACTTGAAACTGTGGCGGTGTAAGTACAGCCAAATTGTAATAGCGTGGGTGAAGGGCTTGTTGGAGGGCCCAGGCTTTATCCTGAGGCGTAGCTAGTGGGTCCGTGTCAGGATGCCGATGTAAGGGGGCTGTGCTGAAAACAGCAGGTGACAGGCTTTGGGCCTGAGCCTGAAAGCCTAATATCAGTATAAGAAAAACCAAAGATTTTCGCAGCATCCGACCCATCCTTATATATGTGTACAATGCGACAACCATTCCAGTGTTTAGGGGGCGTAAAGTCGCATTAGGAGCAGGGTGAGTGTCAAATTGTTATACAGCTGTCTTAAGGGTCTGCACGAGGGCAAGAATACCCAGCGCTTTTGTACGAATCTGTACGTAGTGCAAACGTGGAGGTCACTTTATAACTCTGATCAACACTAACCCCGACAAGGAGAAAAAAATGAAAGCAGTATTTGCCCTTACAATGTTAGCAATGACTTTAGGTCACAACGCTTTGGCGCAGACTCAATCTGGCGACCGCCAAGTGGTTTTGAATGTTTCGCCTGTGCTCAGTTCAGAGACACGAATGCAGGCACAGCCCGATGGTTCTGTTATTGTTATAGAGCCGCGTGCGGAAATCTCTGGACAAGAGTTCCGTATTAATGACCTCAGTAATAGTGATTTAGGCATTTGTGCTGCAATCCAAAAAAAGCAGATTGTTTCAAAGCATATAGGTCTGATGGACGATTTCGAATACATGGTGCGCTTGGGAGAGAACGGTTCCGTTAAGGAATTTCGTGTAGCAAGAGTCTACGTAAAATACATCGTCTGCAAATAAGTCGGCTCACAGGCCCCAAATTTAAGGAGTTTATATGAAAAAATCTGTACTATTTTTAGCAGGCCTTTTGGTTCATTCGGTTTCTTTTGCTCAGCCTTATGTCTGCTCAGTTCTTACCAAAGTTAATGGAGAGCGTGTGGACGCTATGGCTGAAAAAGTCGATGTTCAAGATGGCATGCTTACAAAGTCTATCGGGAAAAATCCAGTCTATGCGTCTGCAGGTATCAAATTGGCAGGCGAATTCTTAATGTTAGAAATTCATGAAGATATTAGCACGAGTCCACTTAAAGTTGTGGTTGTCGAGGCTGCGGCTGGAGGTCGAATTTCTTATTTCAAAAGCAATAGCTCTGGGACTACAGTCAAGGTTACTTGCGAGCCTTTGTAAAAAAATTTGACAAGATCGTGTTGTCGCAGGCCGGTGACTTTTTGACCGTGCCTGCGTAACGATGTTCGTATTCATTAAGACTCTGGTAGTCTAATTAACTTATTTTCTTTAACAAAAACAGAGGGGTATTTGTGAAATTTGTTATATGCGTTTTAGTTCTTTTATCTGGTGGACAAACTTTTGCTAAATCAGCATTTAGTGAATTGTTTAACATGAGCCGCGACTCAAAATATATTTTCTCTTATAGTGGTACGTATTCGACAAAAGATCTTAACTTTAAAAATGCTTCGTTTGATTTTGCAGGTGCTCAGCTGCAGGTTGAACATGGTGCTGACGGCATGACTATCCGGTACTGTATTGAAGATGAAAGATGCAGTACCCTGTTTGTTAGTGATAAGGATGTACTTAATGTTGCAACTAGACGTGGTGGTCTTGGTGCATTCAGGGCACGCAGTGTCTTTGTTAATTGTGGAGTCCGAAGTTATGAAATATTTTTTGCTGCAAACAAAAAAATTGCTGGCGTGATTACGGACGATTCGAAGCTTTCTTTTAATTGGCGTGATCAAGAATCTAAAGATTCTAATGGAAAGTATATCACGATTGATATGCTTGGTGCTTTGAGTGATTTGGTTCAGATACCAGAAGAAGAAGGCCGAAAAATGCTCCGAGGCGAAGTGTTTAAAACCGTTTTTTCACAAATTAGCTCTGCGACTAAAGTAGAATCGCAAGTTCTTGATTGTCAGGTTGTTCCGTAAAGTCGAAGCTAAGTTTTGAAAATTTTCTTTAGTCTTGTTGCTGACGCTCAGTGAAATGAAATGCCTAAATTAATTTTACTGAGGTCAGACTTTTACGCCTACTCTATTGACCCTTCCGCCTTAGATTGGCTCGCAGGTTTCCAATTTCTTAGCAGCAACGCATTTGTGATAACGCTGACGCTGCTAAAGGCCATTGCTGCCCCTGCGATCACCGGATTTAAAAATCCGAGGGCGGCAAGTGGAATACCGATGATGTTATAAATAAAAGCCCAGAAAAGATTTTGCTTAATCTTTCTATAAGTTCTTCGTGAAATCTCAATAGCATCAGGAATAAGAAGGGGATTGCCTCGCATTAAAGTGATTCCTGCGGTGTGCATTGCCACATCAGTTCCTGTCGACATAGCAATTCCTACGTCAGCCGCTGCGAGTGCTGGGGCGTCATTTACCCCATCACCAACCATTGCGACAATGGAACCTTGCAATTTTAGTTCTTTAATCACATTGGCTTTATCTTCCGGAAGAACTCGGGCCCTGAATTCATCAATTCCTAAAATGTTTGCAACCTTTTGAGCAGCACCTTCGTTGTCTCCGGTAAGCATAAGAGTTCTTACTTTTAATTCTTTCAGGCGGCTTAATGTGGCTTGTGCGGAAGCCTTTGGTTGATCCCCATAGGACACAAACCCCAAAACTTTTTTAGTTGTATCACTAGCGATATAAGAAACAGTTTCTCCGGTCTGTTCCCGTGATTTTGCCTTGATCTGAAAGGGTGAGATATCAATTCCTTTTTCCTGCATTAACTTTTCCGTGCCGACAAGGAGAGTTTCGTTTCCAATTTCGCCCTGCAGACCTCGTCCTGGAATTGATTTAATATTTTTTGCAGGACTGAATAAGACATGATGACTTTGTGCTTTTTCAATAGCGGCTTTTGCTAACGGATGTTCGCTGCCGGATTGAAGGCTGGCAAGAAGACCTAAGACTTCATTTTCTTTTCCATTTTCTGCATTGAAAGTTGAAACTTGCGGCTTCCCTTCAGTCAAAGTTCCTGTTTTATCAAAGGCGACCGTTGTCACTGAATGAGCTATTTCCAAGGCCTCCGCGTCTTTAATTAATATTCCAGCTTTTGCCGCAGCACCTGTGCCAACGATAATCGAAGCGGGTGTTGCTAAGCCCAAAGCACAGGGGCAAGCGATTACAAGAACGGCTACGCCATTGATAATGGCTTGTTCCCAATTTCCCGAATAGAATCCCCAGCCCAAAATAGTCAGAAATGAAATCACTATGACAAATGGAACGAAAACAGCACTTACGCGGTCAACCAGTCTTTCTACAGGGGCTTTGGCGGCCTGTGCATTTTCAACAAGTCTTACGATTCGGGCCAAAGTACTTTCGCCGCCAACAGCTGTGGTTTTAACAACCAAAGTTCCATAAGCATTGACCGAGCCACCGATAACCTTGTCATGAACTGATTTATGCAGTGGAAGACTTTCTCCCGTGATGAGCGATTCATCGAGCTCACTCTGTCCCTCTATGATAACGCCATCAACCGGAACTCTTTCTCCAGGTCTGATAATCACCAGATCACCAAGGCGAACCTGCGTGGAAGGAATGTCTTCCTCAACGTTTCCTCTGCGCACTCTGGCGGTTTCTGGTCGCAGGGCTTGAAGTGCCGAGATAGCTTCCGTGGTTTGCTGTTTAGCTTTTGTTTCTAAATACTTTCCAAATAGCACAAGGGTGATTATCACCGCGGCACCTTCAAAATAAAGATGCTCGTGACCATGACCAAATATCCACAGATAGATGCTAAGTCCAAAAGCGGCCGTAGTTCCCAGAGCCACCAGCAAATCCATATTTCCGCTAAAGTTTTTTATGGCCTTCCAGCTTGTGCCATAGAACTTACCGCCCAACCAAAATTGGACGGGAAGAGCTAACATAAATTGAACCCACGCCGGCAAGTGCAGCACAATGCCAAATGGCTGCAAAAGCATCGGTAAAACCAAGGGCGCGGAAAGAAGAGCCGCTAAAATCACTCGATCTTTTTGCCTCTGTAATGCGAGGACTTTGTTTTCACCCATCTCTGCGCCGTGATTCATATGTCCATGAGCTTGATGATCATGAGGAACCTTTGCTTGGTATCCGGCTTTTTCTACAGCTTTTAGAATGTCATCATTTGTAGCTTTTGAGTTGTCCATTTTGACTCTGGCTTTCTCCGTTGCCAGGTTGACCTTCGCGTCCTCAACGCCTGGGACATTTTTAAGGGCTTTTTCTACTCTTGCCACGCAAGATGCGCATGTCATTCCCTCTATCTCGATATCCATTTCATGACTTGATCCATGCGGGTCGTGATTTGTATTTTCCATAAGAAGTATCTCCTTGATGGGCTTAGTATCGGGCTTCCAACAGTTGGAAGGTCAAAGGTATTTTTAAGAAATATTTAATGCAAACATTCCAATGATTGGAAGCATCTCATTTTAAGAAAACTATCCATAGGTCCTTGACCTTTTAATTTTGGAAGGCCGCATACGCGTTTTAATAGATAATAATGTCTTAAAAAGCCAAAAAGGAGGATTTTATATTTGAAATCAACGTATCCGAAATGACATGTGGCGGCTGCGCCAGTTCAATCAAGTGCGATCTAAATAAGTCAGGCTTTTGTATTTGTGCGCAATATTCCCTTGGCAAAATCCTTCGGGTTAAATACGGTTTTAATACAGGGGGAGTTATGAAGTTATTCAGCGCCACATTAATCCTGCTTGCATCGACAAGTGCCTTAGGGAAGGTTCTTACTTGCAAAGTGATCGATGCGGTGACTCCACCTGCGTACTTAGAAGTGACCATGGGACGAGCTGTGGAGAATATCGACTTTATCCAACAAGTTTCCCAAAATGATGGGACCGCTCGAAATGAAACTCAGACATTGTACGCCGCCCAAATCCGTGGCGGCAGAAGCATTACTTTCTGCAATCCCGATGACAATCAGGTCGTTGAAGCCACCGGTAAAATTAGAACTCATTCGCATTGTTTTAATGATACCGGCGAGCTTTTTTTCGGTGCCTATCTAAGCACTAAGGCTCAAGGCGAGGTGAAGTTGAGAATTTTGGAATCCAACGGCAGTGTCGTTTCTTTGAATCTCAAAACACAGACTTGTGTTCCCTAATGCTTTTTAAGCGGCACTATTTGGGAAGGCAAAGAAAGGGACCTTCGTTGTCTTCGACATTGCAATTAAAGTCGGCAGGGCAATTCAAACAATCCCATGTGCAAGTGGCGTAACCCGCAGATGCTTCAATAAATGAGGTGAAATTTCAAGGAATGCGCGGATTTATTGGCGGCGGATTCGGACGGCC
>CAMLMF010000081.1 GCA_946480995.1 uncultured Bdellovibrio sp.
GAACTTCCAAGGTGTCGACTTTTTTCTCTACAGCAAAATTCACATAACACAACGACATCAAAGCGAACTCTTCGTTCAGCGTTGTGATTTCTCCGGGACTTAATGAACCCGAATGTACAAATACACCTTCTAAGTTGTTATGCGCGTACAATGGCAAAACTTTAGGTGGGCTAAAATGAAAAGCTTCAATCAGCATATCGGAAAAACGTTTTGGCAAAAGACCCAACGCCAACTGAGGTCCGAACTCTTTCATGTCCGCAGACTCCAGCTGCACGCCGACCCCTTGAATATCTGCGGCAGCCACACCCGTTCCGTGGGTTGCAACAAAAGAACGCACCGAAGGCAAGTATTTGAAAAACACACAGACCACACCATTTTGCAGGTGGTTTAAGTATCTTTGGATTAAATCTTCTTTACTTGCGACTGTGCGATAATCCGTCAGACGCAGAGAAATCGAAGGCGCCACCGATTTCTCAGATTCTGCCTTTTTCATACTTTGCACGGCAGCAGAATGAACTTCAGCAAGTTTTGTTTTGCCTTCGCTGACTTCATCGAACAACTGTTCATTTTGGTAAGTCAGATATAATTTTTCACAGGCCCGATCCACTGCCCATACGATGCGCGATTCAAGGGCCGCCGGTTCTGCCGAAATAACATCGACAAATCCGTGGTCATTGTATTGAGACAGCACATCGAATTGAGCTGTTTGCGCCAAAGCGATAAATTTAATTTCGTCGTTAATAGCCAGTATCTGACTGACAAATTCGTTCAAAGCGCCGGTCAAGGAGGCTGTGGCAAAAACAATCAAATGTGGCGCGGATTCACGCACACGTTCTTGCAAGACGTGTACATCTTGAAAATAAAAAGCATCATAGCCCGCCTGCGAAAGATACACCTTCGCGGACGCCCCCAGGTCCACATCCGTGGTAAAAACGAAAACGGAAAATTGAGAACTGTGGTCACGAATATTCAATTAAAGCCTCTTTCCGGGACGACGAATTTCAACTTGATAAGAATCCAACTTAGAAATCTTCTTCGCCGCTGAAGCCGTTGGCGGAGTAATAAAGTTCGGCGCGGCCACAATCGGCTCATCATTCATTGCTTCAAGTTCCTCAGCGGTAGGACGATTGCTTGCAGCAGCCTTATCATCAAAGGCCGAAGCCCCCGCAGGCGCAGATTTAGCGGAGGACTCCTCTTGATCACCCAAGAACCCGTCATTAAAAGAAAACCCATCACCTTGCTCTGGCAATTCTAAAAGTTTATCAATATTCACATCCAGCGGAGACGCGGCTTGCGGTTGTGCCGCCAACACCTCTTTGTATTCAGCTTCCGCTTCTTCGCGATGTTCAGATTTAGGTGCAAGTTGCGGAAGATCTACGGCCATAACCACTGCTTCTTTCTTTTCTTCAATAAACTCTGGCGCCTTCAAAACGCTGGCTGTTTGTTGTTTTTTAAACAAGATCGAAATTTTTGTGCCCTGACCACGTTGGGACTCAACTTGTACTTCGGCATTGTGTTCTTTCAAAATTCCGAAAGCCACCGACAATCCCAAGCCCATGTGATTCTGAAAGGAGCGAGTCGTAAAGAAAGGATCGAAAATCTTTTCGACGTTTTGCGCCTCGATGCCCTCTCCGGTATCTTCGATGATCAGGTGAGTCCCTTGCGTGTCTTCGTAAAGATCGACCTTCACTTCTTTTTTCGCCATACGCTCCATGGCTTCAACTGAATTCTGTAAAATATTTCCCAAAGCGCGAATGATCGCATCGACATGCAGATCCATGGCCGAAGTGTCTTGGAAGTTTTTCGTCAGCTTCACACCTTTGTGGGCGAACAAAGCTTCCGACGCCTTCAAGGCTTTGACCAACGGACCTTCTAATTTCATTGAGTTTTTTTCTTGGATCTCTTCACCAGCGTACCCCAGAAGCTTATCTAAAATACTGCGCGCGCCGCGAGTTTCACGCACGATGGACTCTGCACTTTGCACGATTTCTTCTTCTGGAGCTTTGGCTAAAATCATTTGCGAATAGCCGAGAATCGACGCCAAGGGCCCGCGCATTTCGTGAGCGAGAGCTGAAGCCACACGCATCGAAGCATCGAGTTTTTCTTTTTGCGCGATCTCGGGATCCAAAGCGACGACTTTTTCGGGAACCGCCACCACAGCTGGCTTCGCTTTAGCTTCTAACAAATCTTGTTCTAATTTTTCACGCTCTTTTTCAGACGGCATCACGATGGCCAAAATACTCGCGACCGCAACCAGAACTAAACCGCCGCCCATTAAAATAAATTGCCACCACAAGCCGGTGCGCCCCTTCATGGTGTCAGCCAGCGGTGCCGAACTCAGCAAATACAAATTACTTTGCGGAATGATTTCGTACATTCCATACAGCGGCCCGCTTTTTAGTTGGTAAGTATTGCTGCCGTGGGAAGAACCACTTTTTTGCGCGTCTTTGAAAACGGGATCGTCGCGCATGATCGTACCCAGATATTCGGGGATCGAATGCCCTACCGTCAAACCCGTCGACGTGACAATGGAAAAGGCACTTAAAGCGCCTCGTTGCGCATCGATCATTGATTGGAAGGTTTCTCCGGAGCCGATCAAGGCATAGGCGCGCGCGCCATCAAGCACAAGGACTGCGACATAACGACCGCGCTGTGAATCCTGAAAAGGTTTAATGAAGTAGCGCATCTCGGGCGTGTGCCCTTGCAAATTGCCAACAGCGGATTTTACAAACTCTTTTGTCCAGGCTGCGGCTTTCGAATTTTCTTTCACGATCAAGGCTTGCGGTTCAAGATCTTTTCCGGAAATTGAAAATGAGGCCACTGCATAATACGGCGCTAAAGAACTCCAGTTGATTTTACCTTTTTGAAAATTTTCAGAATTGAAATTGGCAACCACACGCTGCAAAGATTTTAATTCAGTCGCCAAAGAATAATTAATAGCTCCGAGTTGTGTTCGCGTTTGCGACTCCACCCAACTCATGCGATCGCCATACACAAAGCTGTCGGTGCGCCACAAAACTGTACCGATAAAAAGTGCCGCAACTGCAACCATGACGGCGATGATTTTTACTTTCATGTACTTCTTCCTTTGAGCTATTCCAGCCTACCAGCTTGACGCTTTCAGCACGGTCCGGCTTCCTGCCGAGTCCTTGATTTTATTGTAGTTTTAGAAAGTGATAAGAATCAAGCAAGAGTCCTTTGCAAATGCCAGTAAAAGGAGTAAGAACATCCCCACTATGAGTACTCATCGCTCTGACATTTTGATCGTTGGCTCCGGCACCGCCGGTTTGGCACTGGCTCTGAAACTTGCGGCGCAAGGGAAGGTCATCGTTCTTGCCAAAGAATCCGCTGGGGGAACAAATTCCGCCATGGCTCAAGGGGGCATCTCGGCGGTCATGTCGGATGAGGACAGCTTCGAATCCCATGTGCAAGATACGCTGGTCGCTGGCGCAGGCCTTTGCAAAGAAACAGTTGTTCGAGACTATGTTCAGCAAGCTCCTGATCGCATTAAAGATTTAATAAACTGGGGCGTGCACTTCGACGTCAAAAAGAAGGGCTCTGAAGAGACCTTTGAAATTGATTTGACGCGCGAAGGCGGACATAGTTTCCGACGCATTTTACACTTCGAGGACCAAACGGGTTTAGAAATTCATCGCACTCTTTTGGCGCGAGTTCGCGAAAATCCAAACATTGTTTTGATGGAACGTTTTTACGCCATCGATCTGATCGTCAACAAAGAGGTCGACCCCGAGGACATGGACCCAGTTCAGTGCGTGGGTTGTTACGCTTTAGATAAATCTGATAACGAGGTGCATACTTTTTTAGCAAAGAACACAATCCTGGCAACCGGCGGAGCCGGCAAGGTTTATCTTTACACTTCAAACTGGGCCGGAGCGACGGGCGATGGCATTGCCATGGCTTATCGCGTGGGCGCACGCATTGCTAATTTAGAATTCATGCAGTTTCACCCGACATGTTTGTTCCATCGTGATTCACGCAATTTTTTAATTTCAGAAGCTTTGCGCGGTGAAGGTGGCGAGTTGATTGATAGTAAAGGTAATGCCTTTATGAAAAAGTATCATCCGCTGGGGTCTTTGGCTCCTCGTGATGTGGTCGCGCGTTCGATCGACAACGAGATGAAAAAGACCGGGGCCGAATGCGTGTACCTGGATATGACCAAACAAGATCGCGAATTTTTGAAAACACGTTTTCCGAATATTTATAACAAGTGCTTAGAATACGGAATTGATATGGCGACCCAGCCGATTCCAGTGGTCCCGGCTGCACACTATTTGTGTGGTGGAATTTTAACTGACATCCAAGGACGCACAGATATTCCAGGCTTGTGGGCGATTGGTGAAACAGCGTGCACGGGCTTACACGGAGCCAATCGCTTGGCTTCGAACTCTTTGCTAGAGTGCCTGACGACCGCACACAACTGTGCTGCGGAAATTACTTCGCGTTGGAGTTCGTACAAGCTTTATTCAAAAAATCCAAAACCATGGACACATCCCGAAGAATCCAATGACGACGAGATGATCGTCATCAATCATATGTGGGATGAAATTCGCCGCCTGATGTGGAACTACATGGGGATTGTGCGTTCGAACAAACGCCTGGCACGGGCCCAACATCGTTTGCAAAACATCTTGGCCGAAACCAAAGAATATTATTCGCACATGAAAATCCATTCCGACATTTTAGAGCTGCGCAATATTGCAACGGTCGCCGATCTTTCGGTCGAGTGTGCTTTGCGCCGCCAGGAATCTCGGGGAATCCATTACAACCTGGATTATACGGAGAAAAGTCCAAACCCGACCGATACAATCGTGGTCCGTGGCCTGATTTGACTTGCCCCCTGACTTCACTCGCGGCAAGCTTGTGAGGTATGTACAAACGATCTGAAGGCTTCTTTAAAGGTTACCAAGACATCAATTTGTTCTTTCAAACGTGGGAAAAACCCGACGCGGAAGGAACGATCATTATTACGCACGGACACGGTGAACATTCCGAATCCTATCACCGCCTGGTCAAAGCGTTTGAAAATGACAAATGGAATTTTTATGCCTGGGACTTGCGCGGTCACGGTCGCTCGGAAGGACATCGTGGTTACGTTGCTGAATTTGACGATTACTGCCGCGATTACAAAATCTTTTTAGATAAAGTAATGAGCCAAGAAAAAGTGCGCAAAGGGCCAGTCATACTATTCTGTCACTCGATGGGTGGATTGATTGAATTGAAGACTTTAATTCGCCATCCCGACATTCCATGTGCAGGAATTATTGCCAGCGCGCCGATGTTAGAACTTTCTGTCGCGGTCCCTGCGATTAAAGCCAAAGGGGCTGTTTTATTGAACCGCTTCCTACCAAAAGTCACTTTGGGCAACGAACTTGATAATAAAATGCTGACCCGGGATCTAGACGTCATTCGTGAATACGAACAAGATGCCCTTCGTCACTCGCGCATTTCTTCGGGTGCTTTCTTAGGATTCCTCGAGGGCTTTGATTGGGTTCGTGTGCGTGCAAATGAAATTAAAAAACCAGCGTTATTTATTATTCCGGAAAATGATCCGGTCGTAAGTTCACCGGAATCCCGCGCCTTCTTTGAGAAAATGGGCAGCACGCGCAAAGAAATTTATGTGTATCCGGACGCGAAACACGAATTGATCAACGACATTGTTCGTCCGACGGTTTTCGCGGATATTAAAAAATTCTTGGACAGTTTTTTGGAGTCGAAATAATGAAATACCTTTTAAGTCTTTTTTTACTTCTAAGTGCCTGCGCTTCGTCACAAATTGCGGCTGAGATGGATTACGCCAGCGTTGTTGAAAAGAACTCGGACAGCATCCGTCGTTATTCGGGCTTTTATAACACTCTGGACATGGAAGCGACAATTTTGAATTCAGAAGTTGCGGCGGCACAGCTGCGCAATGGTGTCTCGACTTACCAGTGGGACGATAAAAAACAAGGCGAAGAAAAAACGTCCCTGGAAAATCGCCTAAGTAAAGAGGCCGAGTTTTTCTTAAGTTTCTTTACCCCGGAAAGAAAGAACGATGATCTTTCGCGCCCAGCAACGATGTGGAAAATCTTTCTAGATGTTGATGGCAAACGTTTCGAAGGCAAAGCGAAGAAAATCAAGTTGCAGCTTGCAGAAATTCAAGCGCAGTATCCTTATCACAATCGCTTCTATACACCGTATATTGTGACTTTCCCGGTTTCCATGCGCTCTATCGAGGGTAAGCCGATGAAGCTGACTTTGACCGGGCCTGTGGGCTCTGGCTCTTTAAATTTTCCGCGTAACTAATCTATCTTTTAAAGCGACGTGAAACTTCTAAATCAAATAGAGGTTTCACGAATTTTGCGATCTTCAGTCCAACTCCCGTTAAACCCGTCGGCTCTAAAACTTCCAAATCATGCAAGATCGCTTCGCGAATCATTTCAGCGTATTTCGCAGGCGTGATGGAATCCATGGGAATGATGAAATTTTTTGAATACAAATTTTCGATTTCATCAAACATCCGAGTTTTAATTCCCGGCGTGACTAATAACAAAGTCGTCACTGGTGTGGTCTTTAGTTCCGCTTGCAAACAGTTCGTAAAGGCCACCACCGCTGCTTTTGACGCCGCATAGGTTGAAGCCGCAGGAAAATGCATAAACGCCGTGACACTTGAATTATTGATTATTTTTCCGCGTTTTCTTTTTAGCATGCCCGGCAAAATCGCTTGGGTCAGGTGAATCAAAGCGTTCACGTTGACTTGCATCATCTGATAAATGTCGTCTAATGATTGCTCTTCCAGCAAACCACCTGTGAGTTGACCGGCATTATTAAATAAAATATCAATCGGAGTCTCTTTAAGATCCGTGACCAAAGCCGCAACACCCTTTTTACTGGAAAGATCGGCTTCAAAGACTGTGACAGACTTCGCCCCCAGAGCTTGCAACTCGCTGACCAATTCCGGATCACTCTTTCTGACAGATAAATATAAGTGAGCTTTGTCTTGCGCACACATTTTCGCAAAGGCTTTGCCAATCCCGCGATTAGCTCCTGTGATTAAGATATGTCTGTTGGTAATTTCCATGGACTATCCTTCCCGAATTTCCGTCTGTGGGCCTAAGCCCCAAGATTTTAAAATCTCAGATTCTTCTGCCGCTGACATGGCCTTTTTAAACTTCGCACCCGACTGACCGCTGACACGTTTTTGACAAGAAGGCCACGTCTTGTGGCGATACACCAAGCCGCCAATATTACTTAAGTAACTGAAGGCTTCTTTTTTTTCTTTAGATTCGCGCATCTCAGGTAAGCTTGTATCATGTGGCACTTGCAACAAGTTCACTGAATAACTATCTAGACTGCCCGAATATAAATACGTCGATTCTTTTTTTGAAAAAGCAACGGCAATGCGGTCACAGCGCTCATTCCCTGGCGTGCCAATATGACCGCGGGAATACTTCCAATCAATTTTTCCCGAAGCACCGCGAGCTTGCACCACCGCACCCAGTTGCTCCCAGATGTCGCGATTAGAAACTTCTCCGCCGTCAGCGGTTTTCCAACCTCTTTTTTTCCAGCCCCACATCCACTGCGTGATACCGCGAATAAGATACGTTGAATCCGTATAGAAATGCACAGGGCCTGGCTGATGCTGGATGTATCTTAGGGCCTCAAGCGCCGCCATCATCTCCATGCGATTGTTCGTCGTCGAAGGGTCTGCAGCACCAAGTTCTTGCACCTGATCGTTCGGGAATAAAATCACACTGCCCCATCCCCCAGGACCTGGATTGCCGGAACATGCACCATCAGAAAAAATCAAAATATAATCACGTAATGAATTTTGCACAGATTGATCCTCGCGAGACAGGTGTCTCATGTCAATGCTCGCTGCTTCTATTACGGCCATTTTTTCGACACTTTAACGAACATTGGACCATTGAGAACTTATTGCGAAAACGGTATCCTTAGACAATATGAAACTGCTTAAAGTTTTTCTTCTTCTTTGCTGCTTAAACTTTATCGCCTGCCAGCAAGACGGCGGCGGTGGCTCGACTCCGGGTTCTTCGGACAATAGCTCCACCGGTGGGACAGATCCAAGTTTTAAACTGACTTGTGCAGAAGCTCAATTTATTGGCTATTTGAATTTGTACCGCACAACGAATGCGCGCAGCCAGCTTAAAGTTTCTAAAGCCGGAGTTCTTGCCGGTCGTTGGCATGCGCAAAACATGATTGATCTAAATTACTTTTCGCACAGTGAACCCAATGGCCGAGATTTTTCAACACGTTTGAATTCATTTGGCTATCTCGGATGGGCGGAAAATATCGCGGCGGGAAGTGCCGACGCTCGCGGAACCTTTTGTCAGTGGAAAAACTCTGCGGGACACAACACGAATATGCTAAATCCTTCCCATAAAAGCACGGGCATTGGCCGCGCCTCGGGTGGCAGCTATGGCACTTACTGGTCCAGCAGTTTTGGTGATGTGATGGACGATCAATTGGTCGAGCCACTAACGGACGAAGGCGCCTGCGCGATTCCGACGGCCCTGCCAAGTTGTTAGAAAAATCCGAGGGCTTTTCCAAGAGCTCACCGAAAAGGCCTTACACCACATTGGTTCCGCACTGAGTCGCCCATAAACAATCCGATAATCCGCTACAGGATCAGCGAAGCAATCGCAAATTCGCCTCGGTGCTATATTTAAAATTATTATGCGCGCGACACAAGGCCTGCAAATTCCACTTCTCATTTCCCCCAGAGGCCCAGCGTGGCTTCTTGTGATCAATTTCCAAAACAAAAGTGCTTCCGCAGATTTTCCCAGTTCTTGCGTCTTTAAATTGGCAACAAATATCCCGCTTGATAATTTCTTTGCGGGTTTTTGGGGTCATGGTTTTATTAA
>CAMLMF010000082.1 GCA_946480995.1 uncultured Bdellovibrio sp.
ATGGTTCGCGATCTCTTCCTCACCCTCCCCGCGTCTCCAACACATCCATGTGTCAGAAACTAATAATTCAATTCTATTGCATACTGTGTCATTTCGAAACACAAATTTCATAATACTTCGAGTTCCCCGTGCAAAGCTCCAGCTGACTTGATGGACTGAAGTATTGTGATCAGGTCCTTTGGCGAGATGCCAAGCTTGTTCAACGACTGAACAAGTTCACCGACACTGACTCCGCTATCAAGTACTGCAATCTTTTCATCCGGTGCACCTTTTTTTCCGTCGCCTACTTTGACAGAAATAGCACCGTGAGAAATTGCCACACGAGAAATTTTAACTTTATCACCAATCACAATCGTGCCGGTTTTTTCATTCACAACCACACGAGCTTTCATGTCAGGATTTATTTCGATCGCTTCAATCGTCGCTAACAATTCCACGCCACGATTTTCATAGGCAAAAGGAGTAATGATGTCGATCGTGCCGGCATCTTTGGCCGTAGCGTAGTGTCCACCCAGTTCTTTATTGATTGTCAGAATAGAGCGCGCCGCTGTCGTAAAATCGGGATTGATTAAAGTCAGACGATACATTTTACGTGACGAAAAATCTGCCGTCATATCGCGTTCGATAATAGCACCGTTGGGGATTTTTCCAGATGTGGTGTGCGAGTCTTTGCCATCGCCCCCGATAATAATATTTCCTTGAGCTACGGCATACACCTGTTCATCTGCGGCACGCAGTGGTGCCTGCAACAATGTTCCACCTTGCAAAGACGAAGCGTCTCCGATAGCGCTGACTGTAATATCAATTGGATTCCCAGCTTTGCCAAATGCTGGCATGGTTGCAGTCAAGATTACCGCTGCCGCATTTTTACTGGCAAATTCTGGAGAGTCTAATTTCATACCTAGTTTGTCGAACATACGCACGACACTTTTACTCATGAATTCATTTTTTCCATCGCCAGTGCCTTTAAGACCGACGACAATACCATAACCGACCAGTTGATTTTCACGCACACCACGAATGCTTGCGATATCTTTTAGGCGCGCAGCCTGCGCCCCTTCAAAGTAACCCATAACCAACAGCGCAGCGATAACGAGAATTTGTAAAATCTTATTCATTGCGGGTGTTCTTTCTGATGCTGACGACATCATATTGTGGATCCAAAAGCTTGTCCGAGGAAATCCCTTGGTCATTGAAGTCTTCAGGACGGATAAGCCCCGTCACTAAAACTTTGTATTCACGTTTGCCGATCATAAACGGCTGCTGACCTTTGATACGATAGTTTCCGTCAGCTAATTTTTCGATCAAACGCGTCGGAATGGTTTGCACCTCTCCCAGGCCGCCTTCTTCTTTTTCTTCAGGTTTTGCCGCTGCCGCAACAGGGGCTGCCGGCTGTGCAGCTCCTGCCGAAGCTGGGTCACGCGATGGCTCGCCGTTTTGCGCTAAAGAATTTTTTAACTCTTGCTGTTGTTGCAATTGTTGTTCTTCAAGTTGCTTCAAAAGTTTTTTGATAACTGAAACTTTTGTTTCAACTTGCTTCATGGCTGGGCCATCTAATTTAACATTCAGCAAGTCGCCTTCCTTGCGCATTTTATTTTGCGCAAACAGATAAGCTCCTTGGCCTTCCATCACCCACGTCGAACCAGCGTTGGCTCCCAAATCAGATTCTTCTTCCAAACGATTGCGAGTCATGCGTTTGTATTGACGATCTGTTGGCACACCCATGTTTGGGTTGTCAGAATACTTAGGTGTGGTCGGTCCTTCTTCTTTAGCGGGTTCATCTTTTTTCGGAGAATCCAAAGAGGCCATAAGCTCTTTCATCGTCGCACAACCTGACGTTGTCAAAACGATCAAAGACAATGCTGATATCAAAAGAAGTTTGCAGTTTTTATTTATCATTGCAGTTTCACCACGCCTTTTTCAACAATTAGGCCCGAAAGAATTTTTTGCGTTTCCGTGTTTTTGACGCGAATCAGATCTCCGACAAAACCATTATCTTCAGCTTGCATGCTGACGGTAATTTCAAAGCTGTCATCGCCAAGGATGCCCTTAACGATTTGTCCCCTCTTTGCTGCCGGTTCACGCTTGAGATCAGAAGACCATAAAGGACTTCCAACGGGAAGAGAGCGCGCTGCCAATTGACCTGCAATATCTGCGACACTTAAAGCGCCATCCTTTGCAAAAGTGATGTCGGTCATTTCCATGCGCACGTCTTGGGTTTGCAACCTCTCTCCTTGTTGGATCAATCGAGTGGTCACCGGGGTTAATTTTGAAACACGAATTGTGCCTGAAATCCATTTTACGGCACGCCCACCGCTGGAATCGCCTTCACGCAAGGGTATCATCAAACCACCCTTGGTGGTCATTTGCGTTAAATCCATCTCCCAGCTCTTGCTATTGGGAACGGGGATTTTTTGTAAAGAAATTTTGTATTCACAATCCTGGCAGCGAACTTTTAATGTGTTATAGATTTTACGTTCGACTTCTTGTTTTGAAATCGGTTCGGCAGCGAAAGCCACCTGTACTTGTGAAGGAATCATAAACGCCGGGTTTAATTCTTTTAATCGCGTTTGTGATTTCATCGCATCACGAACTTTTTTAAGAATTTCTTGCGAATCCAGATGCTGTGACAACAACAACTCACGGGCGTCTTCGCGAATGGTGATGCTATCTAGGAAAGATAAAAGTTCTTCACTGCCACCATTGACGATCGCGATATCACCCAGACGCAGAAGTGGACGCTGTGAAATCTCCACACTGGCCGGAATGCTAACCTCGGGCCTTGCTAAAGCCGAAGAGCTAATAAATAAGATCGCGAGAAAAATTTTCTTCATCAATTATCTCAAGTTATTAATAGTTTGTAGCATTTGATCGGAAGCCTGGATCACTTTCGAGTTCGTTTCATAAGCACGCTGCGAAGTGATCATGTTCACCATCTCATCGACGATGTTGACGTTACTTGACTCCAACTGACCTTGCGACAAATAGCCCGTACCGTTTAATCCAGGTCGTGAGGCAATGGCCTGACCACTGGAAGGAGTTTGAGCAAACAAGTTTTTGCCCATAGCTTTAAGACCCGCCGGGTTTACAAAATTGACGATGTCGATTTGTCCGATAGTTTGCGGGGCCTCATTCACCCCCTGAATAATTCGCACTTCGCCATTTGCAGAAATTTCTATACCAGATACATCTGGTGGAATTGTAATTTCCGGTTGTAGCGCATTTCCGTTTTTATCAACCATACGCCCATTGGGATCTTTCTTAAACGCCCCATCACGCGTGTAAGCCGCTTGCCCATCCGGAGTCAGAATTTGGAAAAAGCCAGCACCCTCAATTTGAATATCTAAAGGATTTTTTGTGACTTGAGCATTTCCACCAGTAAAGTCTTTTTGCACAGCACCTGCACGAACTCCAAGTCCCACTTGCACACCATTTGGTGACACTGCGTTCATTCCGCTGGCGGCACCTGGTTCTTTTTGCGTTTGATACATTAGATCTTCGAATTCAGCACGAGATCTTTTAAAGCCATTCGTCGAGACGTTGGCGATATTATTGGCAACTACGTCCATGTTGGTCTGTTGCGCCGTCATGCCAGTTGCTGCTGTATTCAAACTTTTAAGCATCGAGGAATCCTTCCGTAAGCTTAATTAAAAAATCAATTCGTTTTGCCCACTACGTTGACCACTTTGTCAGCCATTTGGTCATAAGCGCTAATCGCCTTTTGCGTACTTTCAAAGACACGTTGAGTGGAAATCATATCTGTCATTTCCTGCACGATATTCACATTCGAAGTTTCTAAAAATCCCTGTTTAACACTCGGACTTGCAACATTTGTCATATCCGGTACTGAGTTTGCTTTAAACGTATACAGGGACCCGCCCACTTTTTGTAACGAGTCCGGATTATTCACATTCACCAAAGACACGCGGCCAATATTTTCTGTTCCTTCGAAAACATCACCATTATCACCAAACGTCACTGCTCCGGTTCCTTGCAACCGAATCACGCGCGATGCGGGATCAGCGCCAGGCTCGCCCGCTCTTAAAACCGGATGACCTTCTTTGGTCACAAGTTGTCCCGTACCATCTAAAGTAAAGTTTCCGGCACGAGTCAGTTTCACTCCACCCGGAGTCGCCACTTCAAAAAAACCTTTGCCATCAATCGCTAAGTCAAAAGTATTTCCCGTCGGCTTTAAGCCACCTTGAGAGTAATCCGTGAAAGTTCCCTTGGTGTCGACGAAGCTTTTGTCGCCACCTTGCATGTTATAAAAACTTTCAATCGCTGCAACGTCGCGAGGAATTTGCGTCGTCTCTGGCGGTTTTTCGTTGGCCGTCAAATATTCCTGGAAAATTTGCTGGTCTCGTTTGAACGCAGGAGTGTTCACGTTTGCCAAGTTATTGGCAATGGTGTCTAGTTTCGTACTCTGTGCCATCGCTCCACTTAGAGCTGTATAGACGCCCTTCATACTCATGCTTCACCCTCCACCTGGTTCTCTGAATATGTTGTAAAGCAAGCTACATGCCATGTTTTGACAGGACAGATCTTAGTCTAGGAAAAAGCTTCCAAGACCGACCAATGTCGCGAATGAAAATCTTGGCCTCAAGTTTTTTTTGATTTGGCCGTGCATTGACCTTTGTCGATGCAGCCAATGAATTGTCAGATCTTTGTCGACAGTGTCAAAGAATCGGCTTCATAATTACTTTAATGAGAAGCTTACTGGCCGCCCTTTTGCCTATTTTTATCTGCATAAGTCCTGCATCTGCAGAGACTTCCAAGGCCGTCCCGGCACCTCTTCCGGTGCAAACTTTAAAAGAAAAATTGAAAAGTCTGACGGTGCGGTCAACGCACGTGCAATCTGACAATCTGATTTTCGATTTGCCGGTGACTTACAATAAAAAAGTCAGCAAGTGGATCGCGCATTATCAAAGCCCCCGCGGATCGAAATGGTTTCGCGAATGGCTGCAACGTTCTTACAAATACATGCCGTTTATTCAGACGGAACTGAAACAAGCTGGTTTGCCTTTGGATCTAGCTTATATGGTAATGATCGAAAGTGGTTTTGCACCAAACGCCATCAGTCATGCTGACGCCGTGGGACCTTGGCAGTTTATCGAGGCGACCGGATCACGTTATGGCTTAAATAAAAACTGGTGGTTGGATGAACGCCGCGACCTTAAGAAAAGTACTTTGGCAGCCATTCGCTATCTTAAAGATCTGCACAGTGAATTCGGTTCTTGGTACTTAGTCGCCGCCAGTTACAATATGGGCGAAAATGGTTTGCGCAATCGCATCAAAAAATATGGCACCAAAGATTACTGGACGCTCATCAAACTGAACGCTCTGCCGGTGGAAACTCAAGAATACGTGCCAAAAATTTTGGCTGCGATGTTAGTTGCCAAAGCGCCGAATCTTTATGGCTTCCGTGGTTTAGAAAAAATGGACCCGCTAGAATACGAAGTTGTTCTGGCGCCGGGTGGCACTGACTTAGGCCCCCTGGCTGATCACTTAGGTGTCACAAGAAAAGCATTAAAGGATTTGAATGCTGAGCTGTATCTAGGATACATTCCTCGTCAGGTAGACAAACACTATATCCGCGTTCCGAAAGGAGCAGGAAGTTTAGTGAGTGCCTACGTTCACGAGAACAATAGGAAAGTAGCTCTGGAATGAAACCCCTGATCGTGCAAAAGTATGGCGGCGCCACCTTGGCCGACCCCGAAAAAATTAAATCTGTCTCTGCACGAGTCGCCAATCAGTCAAAAGAAAATTCCTTGATCGTTGTTGTCAGCGCCATGGGTAAGACAACAAACTCGTTGATTGATTTAGCTAATCAAGTTTCGTCACATCCGCAACGCCGTGAAATGGATATGCTTCTGACTGTCGGTGAACGTATTAGTATGTCGTTGGTAAGCATGGCGCTTAATGATCTTGGCTGCCCCGCAATTAGCTTCACAGGAAGCCAAGCCGGTATTTTTACCGACGACTCCCACGTTAATGCTTTCATCAAAGATGTTAAGCCGTTTCGTTTAGAAGAAGCTTTAAAAGATAACAAAGTGGTTATCTTAGCCGGTTTCCAAGGTGTGTCGCCCGCGACCAAAGAAATTACCACACTGGGACGTGGCGGATCCGACACGTCTGCTGTGGCCATGGCTGCGGCCTTCAAGGCGGACCGCTGTGAGATTCTTAAAGATGTACCGGCGGTATTCACGGCCGACCCGAACATCGTCAAGTCAGCAAGGCCTTTACAGGAATTGAATTACGATCAATTGATGGAAATGACTTTCTGGGGCGCAAAGGTTCTGCACTATCGCTCGGTGGAGTTAGCAAAACAACGTGATGTCACTTTGTACATTGGCCCTGCTTCAAATAAAACTTCCGATGGAACGCTCGTTAAAAAAGGCTTAAATATGTTTGAATCTTGCAAAGCACTTTCTTTAAATTCGCACGAATTGGTTTTAGGCATACACTGTGCTGAAAAGAATCCAGCTAAAGCATTGCGCGATCTGCAAAATCTTTTCAACGAAAAACAAATTCCGTTTCCACAGCTTTTGCATTGTGAAATGTCCACTGACAAGACAGAGATTTTCTTAACGGGCCCGCAAGAAGGTGTTCAAGCCATCAAGAAAGAATTGGCTGTGCAAGCGGGTTTCAAGCTGATTCCCACCGACTTTTCCACAGTCACCGTCACTTGCACAGGTGCTACTTCGCCAGAGATGGCCCAAAAAGTTTTAGATTTTATGGCTGATAAAAAATTGCACACACAAAAACTTATGCTTAGTGCAATGAGTGTGACTGTGCTTGTTGAGGCTTCGACCCGCAAACAAGTGATCGAAAGCCTGCACCAATTAATTTAGTCTTAAGGTAATAAAGTCGGGCTCATCACGCGATAGCGATTTTGAATCTTGTGCCAGATATTTGTATTTGGTCCAGTGATACCGTCGATGCCGCCCATACCTGAGATACCACGCTTCGGATCATACTGACCACCTGGTAAAAACTGACGCAAGTCAGGGCCTCGTGGAGTTCCTGCAGCTGCATTTGTTCCATAGCGACCACCAGCACCGCCACCACCGGATCCACCGGAAGAACCAAAACGATTGCCGCCTCCGCCGTAAAATCCACCATTCACATTGGCTGTACGCGGATCCGCAGAGCCGCCTCCGCCACCGCCGGCCCCACCGCCAGAACCTCCGCCACCGCCACCAACTCCGCCGCCACCTTGGCTGCCATCCACGGCATCACCACCGCCAGAGCCTGGTTTGCCATGAGCAATAGAAGGAAGATCAGGAATGTCTCCGCCGTAGTCTGCGTTTGCTGTTTGCGCTAAACGGCTAGATGAGTCTGTGCTGGACATCCCTTGACCGTTGTTGCCAGCCATTTGTTTTTGCAAACACTCTGCAGCGTTGGGACTTTTTTGACAGATACAAATTCTGTCTTTCGCCGCCACCTCGGGATTTGAACAATCCGTTGCTGCAATTGTTTTACAGACAATCGCGGTTGGGTTTTTCGCACAATATTGAGCTAGCGTATCTGGGTTGCCTGATGTCAAAGCCGCACACTGAGCGGCATTTGCCGATGTGGCTCCGTAGTTTTGAATTGCTTGCTGCGCTTGTTGGACTTTATTTTCAAAGCCCGAGCATTTTTTAATTTCAGCATCTGCTGCGCTTAACATACTTTCGTAGATTGGAATTCCAAAGCACGTTGGATTAGCCTTTACGAAATCTTTTACTTTCTTGCAAGATGACTGACAGCCTTGAATCGCAGAACTGCAATTTAAACGATAGCCAGCCAAAGCTGCATTTGCCCCTTGCGCGACAGCTGCCATTTTTGAACATGCTGCCAAAATACTTGATGAGGTCTGCTGACCTAATGCCAAGGCAATCGCCGCCGCACCATCTTGGAAGTTATTCATGCCAGCATCTTCTTTTTCATTACAAGAGTTTGCTGTACCGACATACTCGCCATCACACTCTTGTTTCAATTGAGCATACTCTTGCTGGCAGGCAGCGCCACCACCAGCAGCACTAGCGGAGGCAGCTTCGGTATTGCCATCTGAATCCTTTGCCGTATCGCCCATATTTTCGTGAGAATCTTTGGCTTCACATTCACAACGAGCTTGAGTCCAAACAAAGACTCCGCCGTTTGCTTCACAGTTAGCTTGTCTTTTTTCGCAAACGGCAGGGTTTACATCAGATCCTTGATATTCCGAGGGAGATAGAGATGAGGGATCAACACACTTATTGTTCGAGTCTAATGTGCCACCATTACGGCTACATATAGAGGGACTACAATAGCTGAAATCCCAGACTTTTTTATTACCTACAGTACGATAACAGCCTTTATTTTGGGCCTGAGCCTGAACGGTCACAAGACTAAAGAAAATGCTAAGAAATATAAATAGTAATGAACGTTTCATTAGCCCCCCCGTACCTTAGACATATCGGTCAAATTGCGTCGCTTATTAAGACTTAATAATACGTTTTCTTTGTACGAAGTAAGACTGTATGTAGGTACATTATAAAAGTCCTCAGGTCTTCAAAGCGTCTCAGAATGAGATGACACGACCCCGTTGGAATGAAAACTCAATGACATTCTGAAAATTGATTTTCATTATTAAGGATACTTTTTAGGAGATCTTATGGAAAAAAAACTTACGGATTTTAAAGTCAAAGCGGCTGATGGCTCTGATGTTTCAATGGAAAAATTCAAAGACCAAGTTGTCCTGGTAGTGAATGTCGCAAGTAAATGCGGATTTACTCCTCAATACAAAGGCCTTGAAGAGGTTTACAAGAACTTTAAGGACCAAGGTTTCACCGTCGTCGGTTTTCCGTGCAACCAGTTTGGTGCGCAAGAGCCCGGCAGCAATCAA